>CAMPHP010000045.1 GCA_946885925.1 uncultured Litorilinea sp. | reverse complement strand
CCTAATGACACGGATGATGGTCCCGATGATGACGATGGCCCTAATGATGACGATGATGGACCCAATGACGACGATGGACCGGACGACCAGAACGAGCAAGATGACGACTAAGGCAGTATCTCTAAAATCTGCACCCCGTAAGGCTGTATATCGCCCCGTGCAGTATATGGTGATTATGGGGAGTTTCGTGGCATCGCTCTTGGGCGCGGCGTGGCTGCAATCACAGGATCGCGCGAATGCGGCTAGCGCCACGAGCCAGAGAGCGATGATTGCCCAAGCAGCAGCAGGGGGCGTGGTGCTGGATTCCCCTCAATTGGAATTGGAGCCGATTCCAACGCTCGTGGCTCCTTCGGCAAGCGTGCGCGTGCCGCGTCCTGTGGCCCGCTCCCGTTCTTCACGTTGAGGATGCTATGGTACAGCGAAGGTTGGAGACAACCTTTTCACCAGCCGCTACAAGCAATACGCCAGTCGATCCAGCTTATTGGCCTGCTCACGTGTTCCGCGCCATGGGCAGCACAATGAGCGTGCGGCTGGCGGCTTCTGACGCATTGGCTGCACAGCCCTTGCGCCAAGTTGAGACGTATTTCGCCTTTGCTGAAGGTAGGCTAAGTCGCTTCGATCCGCGCAGCGAGTTGAGCCGAGTGAATGGTTGTCGTGGCAAATGGCAGGAGGTTTCGCCTTTGCTGTGGCAAATCTTGGGGATGGCTTTGGCGATGGCGAGTGCTACGGGTGGCCTCTACGATCCTACCCTGTTGGCGGCGATTGAGTCAGCAGGGTATACCCGCTCTTTTGACGAGATGATTAGGCAAGATCCTTTGTCTCTCAAGCAAGAGATGCAAACGGCGTGGCGTGCATCCGAGTTGGCAGGGCGGTGGCAAACAGTCCGCTGTCGCCCTGCCACACGTGAGATTTATTTGCCATCAGGCATGGGGCTAGATCTGGGTGGGATTGCAAAAGGTGTGGTCGCGGCGCAGGTGGTCGAGTTGCTGCGTCCCTATGGCCCCTGCTTGGTTGATGCGGCTGGCGATCTGGTTGCCGGGGCTGCTCCACCAGGTTGGCCTGGCTGGCCCGTGGCAATTGCCGAACCCGCTGGCATAGATGGCGAAAGTGAGGATTTGGCAGTGGTCTGGCTGCGTGAGGCGAGCATGGCGACTTCAGGGATTGACTATCGCCGCTGGCAGCAGCAGGGGCATAGCGCCCACCATATCATCGACCCGCGTACAGGTCTGCCAGCGGCGACTGATTTACTCAGTGTAAGCGTTCTGGCGGTAAAGGCAGAACAGGCTGAGGCGTGGGCAAAGGCCGCGCTGATCTTGGGGTGGGAGGCTGGGTATGCTGCACTTGCTTCACAGCAGTTGGCTGCGCTTCTCGTTCACCAGGATGGCCGCATTGCCATGACAGACGCGCTTCAACCTTATATCGCCGGGTAGGCCACAGGCGATCTATCGTTCCGGAGATGGGCAGGCCGGGGAGCCAGCCCCTACATGGTTCGTATTTTGAGTAACTGCAAAGTGGGATGGCTATGCAAAATTATGAGTTGCTGCCACGAGACCATAGGATAGAGGGCGACCAGATTTCAGCGCGTGAGATGCTGGTCGAGTTCGGCATGGGCTTCTTGGTTGTGCTTGTTGGTGCGCTTGCCGGATGGTGGTTAGCGCCGCTGGCTGTACGCGCCTGGAGTGTGGCAGTCCCTGCCGGTGATAAGGCCGCTTGGTATTTGACGCGTGCTACGGCTACTGTGGCTTATCTGGTATTAACGGGTTCGACCATCTGGGGCTTGATGTTGAGCACCAAACTGGCAAAGGCTTATGTTCCTGCGCCTTTGGCAATGGCCTTACATAGCGTGCTTTCTTGGTTGGCAGTGGCATTGGGCGGGCTTCATGCACTGCTTCTGCTTTTCGATGGTTATTATCCCTATACGGTAGCCGATCTTTTGGTTCCCTTTACGGGGCCTTACCGCCCTTTCTGGGTCGGGCTGGGTGTGATCAGCCTCTATGGTCTTGCGCTCACAGCGGCGAGTTATTGGGTGCGCCAACGGCTGGGCTATCGTGCTTGGCGGCGGCTGCACTCCATTAGCTTCCCGCTCTATCTTCTGGTGACGCTTCATGGGTTGCTGGCGGGCAGTGACAGCACACAACCAGGCGCTCAAGTCATCTATCTTGTGAGTGCGTTGGTTGTCTTGCTGTTCACTGGCTATCGGGTGTACAGCGTTGTGGTGGCAAAACCGCGTGTGATCTCGCGAGGAAGGTGTTGAGTGAGATGAAAACCCTTCCTTGGAGCTTCCGGCTCCAAGGAAGGGCGCGACTCGTAGGTTCATGCAGCCCCCTTCGTGGGGGCTTTTCCTGCTTGCCTAGCTCTTATACGCCGCTGTCTTGGGGTCCCATTCTTCGTCCAAGGCTCCGGCGGCTTTCATCAGGCCGCGCATGTAGCCAATGGCATAGGCGTTTGACTGGTGACCAAAGGTCGTGTCATTGATCATATGGGGCAGGTGATCGGGGATCATGACGCCATCAAAGCCTATCTCTTTATAGACCTTGATCGCCTCAAACATATCAATATCGCCAGAGTCGATAAAGGTCTCGCGGAAGTGTGGCATCTGCCCTGCCACGTTGCGGAAGTGGACGTAGAAGATCTTGCCCTGCTTGCCAAAATGGCGGATGGCATCAAAGACCTTGCTGCCCATCATTTCGGTATAGCAGCCCTGGCAAAAGAGCAGCCCATTGGAGGGGCTTGGCACGGTGTCGATCACGCGCTGGAAGGCTGGCACGTCAATAAAGAGACAAGCCGCACCTGCAATCGGCGTCACTGGGGGATCGTCGGGGTGGAGCGCCATCTTGACACCAAACTGCTCCGCCACAGGCATGATCTTTTTAATAAAGTAGTCAAAGTTCTCCCACAACTCATCATAGCCCAATTCACGCCCACCCTCTGGCGGCGCATTCTCCATCAGCGCATGGTCATAGCTGGTCACATGCGCGTCGCCACGGTCGCGCGTGTGGCGGCTGGTGCGCCAGACGCGAATGGCGTGGAAGTTGTAATGCAAGATGGGAATCCCTGCTCGTCCCACATTTTCAATCGTGCGGCAGTAATTCTCCAACTGTTCATCACGCCCGTCCAGCCCCCAAAGGATCTTGTCGTACCACGCCGTTGGAATGTTCTGGATGGCGGCAATACGCAGCCCTGCGTTCTCGACGCGCGTCTTGAGTTGGATCAAGCGCGCATAGTCATAATAGGGGCCCGCGGCTGTTAGCCCTTCGGGTTGAACCACGACAAGATCGCGCACGCCAATCTGGCGCGCATAGGTTAAATTCTCTTCTGAAAGATCACGAATACCAATGGCTGGTCGCATAACGGAAAAGCATTCTTTCTAGCTTCTGGCGAGGATGGTAAAGAGTAGATAGGAACAGAAAATTGGGAAATCGTTGGTTGTTTTAGCCCTTTAAGCCGCTCATGGCAATGCCGCGCACAAAATACTTTTGTGCGACAAAGAAGACAATGATGATGGGAAGCGTCGCCAGAACGGCTCCTGCCATCAGCAGATTGTCCTTGGGTAACCCTGCTTGTCCTTCTTGCGCGCGCAGGAACCACAAGCCCAGCGGTACTGTATACTTGCGCGCACTGTTGAGGAAGATCAGCGGTTCGAGGAACTGGTTCCAGTGGCCGATGAAACCAAAGATGGCGACGGTAGCGAGCACTGGCCCTGAGTTGGGCAGGATGATGCGGAAGAGAATGCCCAAGCGGCTGGCTCCATCCATCAACGCCGCCTCATCAATCTCGATGGGCAGTGTCATGATGAACTGGCGTACCAGGAAGATCGTAAAGGCTCCGCCGCCAAAGAAACTGGGCACAATCAAGGGCAAGAAGGTATCGATCCAGTGCAGCGAACGGAAGAGAACAAAGAGCGGGATGATCGTCACATGCGGCGGCAGGATCAGGGTGCTCAAACAGACGGCAAAGAGGATGTCACGACCGGGGAAGCGGAAGCGCGCAAAGCCGTAGCCAACCAAGAAGGCCGAGATAACCTGTCCGACCAAAGCCAGCCCGGTGATGATGGCGCTGTTGAGAAAGAATTGTCCAAAATTGATGCCTGCGCCTAGACCCCAAATCTGCGTATAGTTAACCCACTGCGGCGTTTCGGGTAGGATTGTCGGCGGGAACTTGATCAGCTCAATCGGTTGTTTGAGCGAGGTTGAGACTGTCCAAAAGAAGGGAAAGAGAAAGAGCAGCGAGAGCGAGATCGCCAGCAGATAGAGCAGAGTGCGGTTCACGAATGCCGCGATGCGATGGGCATTGCTGCGTCGCGCACGGGTAGGATGCATCTGGGGTGTAGCAGTTGGGTTGGGAACTGTTGCTTGCATAGGTGCTCTACTCTCTAGACCGCGCTCTCATAGTAGACCCAACGCTTTTGCAACCAGAGTTGGAAGAGCGTGAGCAGGAGCACAGCGGCAAAGAAGATCCACGCCAGGGCGCTGCCATAGCCCATATCAAAGCTGACAAAGGCTTGTTGGTAGAGATGCAGGGCATAGAAATAGGTAGCGTAGGCAGGACCCCCCTTGGTGGTGACAAAGGCCATGCCAAAGACTTGGAAACTGGCAATCACCCCCAGGATCAAGTTGAAGAACATGGCTGGAGAGATCAGCGGCAGCGTGATGTTAAAGAACTTCTGGACAGACGTGGCTCCGTCAATCTCGGCTGCTTCATAGAGCGATTCGGGGATGCCCTGCAACCCGGCGAGAAAGATCAACATCTTGTTGCCGCCAATGGTCGTCCACAGCGAGATCATTGCCAGCGCGGGCATTGACCAGCGAATGTCCTGCAACCAGTTGGGGCCGCGGATGCCGACTTTGTCGAGCAGGGTGTTGAGGATGCCGATATCCGGTTGCAAGATCCAGGTCCACAGGATGGCCGCGGCTACCACGGGTGTCAGGTGGGGCAGGAAGAAGAAAGTGCGATAGAGAGCCATACCGCGCAACTGCTGGTTGAGCAAGATCGCAGCCAGGAGTGCACCGAAGAGCGAGGGGACAACGGTCATCACCGACCAGACCAGCGTGCGCTGCACGGAGAGCCAGAAAAGCGGGTCTTGGTTAAAGGCATAGTCATAGTTATAAAGACCCGTGAATCTTGGCGAGGTCTGCACGTTGTAAAGCGTGAAACTATAGTAAAACGAGGCCAGCATTGGTCCCAACGTAAAGACCAGGAAGCCAACCAACCACGGTGCAATAAACATGTAGCCCTGGGTGGCTTCGAGCCACTGTCTGCGGCTCATTCCCTGTCGTTTGGGGCGCGCCTGTGAAGCCGCCCCGATGATATCTGCCTGGCGGCTACTTGTCGCCATGCACTTCTCCTTTCACACGTTGTAGCCCACGCAATCAATCTATCCCGGTAGGGGCCATCCCCCTGTGGTGGCCCGCTTCTGATTGTACGGCACAGGCAGAGCGGGACGGCACGGGGGCCGTCCCCTACAGAGGTTTCGTTTTATACAGGACGCGCCAGCAGTTCGTTGACGGCGGTTTCCAACTCGCCAAAGAAGGCATCGTCTGGTTGGCGTTCGCCCAGGTAGACGAGATCTGTCGTGTTGCGGATGATCTGTTCCCACTCCAGGCCGCGGTAGTTGGCCCCGATGCGATAGGGCACACCCTTGGAATATTCCTCGAATTGCAACTGGATAAAGCCATTCTCCGCAGCCGGGCCAATCTCCTCTAGTTCTTTGGCGCGACCTACCAGGAAGCCAATATCGTTGGCGGTCAGATAGGCAAAGCGCGCATCTGACAGGGCATAGGTCAGCTTGAAGCTTTCCAGTTTGTGCGGCGATTGGGTTGTTCCGGCATGGGTGTTCAAGCTCGCCCCCCAACCATTAAAGTTTGGTCCCTTTGCCAGCCCAATATAGCTCCAGCGGAAGCCGCCGGTGCTGCCATCTTCTGGCCCTACTGCCTCGACAATGGTCTTGTAGGTGCTGCGCGATGTCGCCATCAAGGGCAGGCGACCGGCAGCAAAGAGACCCGCTACGCCACCTGTGCCGATACTGGCTTCCAGAGGCATCACCTTATCCTCTTGATACAGGGCGTGGGCATAGCGGATAAAGCCTGTCCAGCCATCATCCGTGACCGGAGACTGTGTGCCATCCTCGGTCAATTCCCACCCGCCAAAGGTGCGGAAGCCATTGATGATCATCTGGATATTGTTGGTGGGCATGTGGAAGCCATAGACATCGCGCGAGTCCGGTTCGCCCGTGGCAAGCTGGTTGGCCCATTCGCGATATTGTTCCCAAGTGACAGCATCTCCATCCGTGGGCACTTCGATCCCGGCTTCCTCCAACATATCGTTGTTGATAAAGAGGAAAGCGTGCGCTGGATGGCCTGTCTTGGGCAAACCATAGACCTTGCCGTTGACGATACACGTGGCAAAGACACCTGGCAGCCACTCGTCACGGCTGACATTTTCCGAGGCCATGAAATCATCGATCTCTTGGAGCAGCCCGAAGTGGACAGCACGGCTATGCTGCCAGTTCTTTTCATCGGTAAACATGTTGTCGCCCAATGTGTTGGAAGCTGCCAGTGTCTCGATCTTGGCCCAATATTCTTCTGCGGGGATCGGCTCTAGCTGTACGGCAATGCCGGTCTCCTCGGTGAATTCAGCGGGTCGCTCCACATAGATCGATGGTTCCGAGGTCTCGCCGCCAGCGCGCATGTGCAAGCGCAGCACAATCTGCTCGGCACTGGGCGCGCCGCTCTCGCCACTGCTGGCGGCTGGTGCGCCTGCGGGTGCAGCACACGCTGCCAGGAAGAGTGTGGCGCTTGCCGCCGCGCCACGCAAAAAACTGCGGCGCGAGATCGCTGTGTGTCGCATAGGGGAGTGGGCAGACATGGTTTCTCCTTTTATATATGTGCTCAGGGTGTAGGTGATCAGAGTGCACGTGATCAGGATAATTTGGGGGCCATCATTGGGTTCGCCAAGAAATTGCCAGAGAAAATCGCTAGAGAAAACTACTTGAGTAAGCTACTTGAATAAACTATCAGAGATAAGGCGAAGTATGGATACGAGAAGGTTATTGCTTTCAGCACCTGGAGGATGTGCGCTGAATCAACCTAGATCGTGATACTGCCTGTTCGATGACAGAGAAGTATTGGGAAGTGATGGCTAAGAGCTGGCAGAGCAAGTGGGAGATGGGCTGGTGTGAATGGGAGCAGCACTCTCTTTTTGTTGCCGGACATGAGTCTATCATGTTCAAATCAATCGAGCAACCTTGAGACCCTAATGCGAATCTATGACTGTTTTTGAAGGGGGTGCGTTGGCTCTCTTGATGGTGCGGCAGAATGGTGTGACAGAGGCGGAGAGACCCTGTGGAGAGACAGATCGGCGCGGAATGCAGGGCGTCATAACCGAAAAGTTTTCGGTTTTGTCCTGGTGTGCAATGGGATGTGGGAATTAAAAAAGCTGCCTCGAAGCCGAGAACCCTTGGCTTCGAGGCAGGTGGTAGGCGACGTGTAGGTTGTAGAGCCGTAACAGCTTAGAGCGCGGTGCGTTCTAGCGTGAGGTCGGCGGTGATGCCAATTTCCTCGTGGAAATCGGCAAAGGTGTAGGTGCCAGTGAAGCTTTCCTGGTTAAAGGAGCCGTCAACGACAGAGCCTGCCTCAGTCGTCCAGGAGGCTTGATTGTCGCTGAAGCGTTGGCCCTCGATGATGCCTGTTTCCAGATATTCTTGGCTCACGGGGTCTTGCATCAACAGACGCCCGGTCAATATGCCACCGGATTGTTCCAAGATAAAACGTATGCCGATGCTCTGCCCCTCGTATGTCGCTATGCCGCTCCAGGTGCCAGCGGTTGCGTCCACACAAGCGCCATCGCGACAAGTTTGGCCCTCGGCACAGCATTCGTCGCCACAGACAAGCTCGGCTGGACATGTGGGACTAGACTCACAAGGGGCGATGCAGCGCTGTTCTTCATTATCATTACAGCAGCCACTAAAGGGGGTGTCACAGAAGTAGCCCTCACCCAAATGGGCGCAATCGGCGCTGGTGGTGCAGCGGTCAATGTCACAGCTAGGCACGGTACCACAGCGCAGTTCACCCTCTGCGCTCATAATACAGCGGCAGTCTTCTGTCTCGGAACAGTAGACTTTTTCATTGCACGTCGAGGCGGTGGGGCACATGTGGACGACGTTGGTGGAGCGGATGAGGGGCAGGTAGGTCAGCCCCTCGGCTGTGGCGGCGGCTTGTACGATGGGAGCCGTGCCACGTCCCACACCAAAGGTTGTAAAGATGCTGGCAGTTAACCCGGCAGCAAAGCCCTTGAGCAACTGGCGGCGGGAACTTCCATAGGCCAGTGTGCGGGCGAGATTGTCAAAGCGGTCAATTGACATGGCAATACTTTCTTTCCAGATTAGCTTTCCAGATTAAGCCGCAACCGGCTGAGCGATTTGGTTTTGGGCAGCCCCTTGGCCGCGCAGCAACGAGAATACCGCAGGCGCACCCACAATGACTGAACTCGCCACGTTGCCCTCGGCATCCAGCAGCACGGCACTCGGCGTGCCGCGCGCACCAAAGGCCGCGCCTGTAGCAAAGCCCTGGTCGAGCAGGAGAGGCGAACGCAGCCCGAACGCGCTGTTTGCCTCGACGCTGCCTGTTGAAATGAGGAACAGCCGGGGAGCGCCCGGTTCGGGCTGCGCTTCCCATGCCTTGAGTTCGTCTGCCATGCGGCGGCAAAAGCCACAACTGGGATTCCAAAAGAGCAGCGCTGTGGGTGTGCCGCGTAGCTGTTCAACGCTGACCCGTTGCCCCGTGAGATCGGGTAGCTCAAAGTGGGGGGCAGGAGTGCCCAAGGTCAGGCCGTTGTTGCGTGCTGGCGGGTCAAGCTGGATCGGTGCGCTCGGCATGAGGCGTGCGCGTACGGGATCAGCGGGCAGGATGGCTCGCTTGACTAGGTCGCGTACGGCGTTGGGTCCGGCTGCCAGGGGGCTGCGGATTTTGCCATCGGGGGCGATAAGCACCGCGCTGGGTGTGCCGGTGCTTTGATAGGCTGTTGCTACTTCGTTGTCCTTTTGTATCAGGACATTCGTCAACGGGTGGTCTGCCACTTTGGCGCGCACTGTTTCCACTGCGCCACGGTTGACGACGGCGAGGGTGAAGTGATCGGCATGGGTGCGCTGCCATTGGGCAAGTTCCGGCAGTAGATCGACACAAGGGCCACAGGTAGGACTTGAAAAGACCAGTAACACAGGGTTGCCCGCAGCCAGGAGCGTGTTCAAGGTTGCTTCCTCACCATCCAGGGCGGGTAAGCGAAAGGCGGGTGCAGGGCTTCCCACAGGCAAGCCGAGGGGAACCTCTGCTTCTTTGGGCGCGACCGATTCCTCTGGATCGATGCCCAGACGGGCCTCCACCACTTCCAGGCGCAGCAACAAGCGCCCATTTTGACGCAACAAGTTAAAGACCACCCAACTCTGCACGACTGCCAATGTCAAGAGCAGCACGCCACCCACAACGGCTGCATAGCCCAGGGGTGAAAGCTCGGTGAGCCATGCCACCATGCTTGGGCCTGTGGAAGTGGGGCCTTGGGCCACAATCAGCGCAGCGACAAGGATCAGGATGCCATTGCGTACCAAGGTGGAGGTGCCGATTGGCTGGGAATGGAGCTGCCCAAAGCAGTGACAGTTGGGCGTGCGCCCGCGTGCCAGGTTATACCCGATGCCCGCAACAAAGATGCCGAGCATCGCCATTGCACCTAATGCAGCCCACCACGTGGTGCTGGCGGGCAAGAGTAGAAGCGCCACGGCGATTTCCACCGAGGGCAGCAAGAGTCCCACCGGCGCGGCCAACGGCGCAGGCAGACCAAAATCACGCATGGCCTGGCGCGAGCCGGGCAGATCGGCCAATTTGGCGAAGCCTGCCACCAGCAATACTCCCGCAAGACCAAGTCGCAGCAAGATTAACAGAATAGCCACAGTTTTCCTCGTCTACCGGCCTCGTGCAGGCCGTCCAAAATACAAACAAATTCCGCACTGAGAGCCTAACCATCATAACGATGGATTAGGCCGGGCACTGTTGTTCAGTGGCTGGGCCACAAATTCCGCCGAAGCAGCCAAGGGAAACCTCACACTCGGCAAGACATACGTTGACATCGTCATAGCAGGTACTATTGCAGTGACAGTATACCTGCGTCGGTTCAGAGCAGCATTCGCACGCCTTTTGTTGGCCTGCGGTCCAGGCATCTTCGCCAAACGTTGATACGGCTTGATAGTAGACATAGGCGCGTTCATAGCAGCCAAGACGGAAAAGGCTGTTGAGCGCACCCGGATAGGCCGCGGCGCACGCATCGTACATATCCTCTTTGAACTTCTCGTCACAGGCCGACTGCGGGGTCGAGCATTCTTCGTAGCAGTGATCATGGTTGTTGCATGAACTGGTATAGTCGGCATCGCCATAGCCTTGTGGAATCTTGATAGATCCGCCTTCGGGGCCACAGCCATTGTGGGCGGGCACGTTGCCTGGTTTGGGCTTCTTTGTGGTGTTGGGCGGGCAGGTAGCGTCAGCGTTGAGCGGCGTACAGGTCTCGTTAACCGAGGCCAGCGCGGCTTGTGGATCGGCCAAAGCGCGCCCAATCAGGGTCATGAAGCTGGCAGCAGTGGCGGTGGAAACAACTTGCCAGACTGCGCGGGCAGGGGTGGGCGCGGCAATCGCGCGCGTCAAAGAATCAAGTAGGTTTGCCTTCATCGTTTCCTTGCTCGGTGTTTCTCTTGCGGTGTTTATCCAACTGTAAATAAGTGTGATGGCAGAAGATCCTGCACCATCAAAGGTGAGGAGACAGATAGGATAGCGTCTGCAAATACAGGCGGATTTGCGAGTTGCGTACTATACAGATAGGAAGTTCCCTTGTCAAAACTGACGATCCTATCAGTATTCAATACGGGTTTGGTGGGGATGAGGATACTCAACGGCAAGGTGTTTATGGGAACTGGGAATAATTTTCTGCGCTAGTTCAGTGCGAGTATCAAGAAATGGTGGTGCAAAGTCTACTAGGAGAGTGTAACATCAAGAAAGGAGAGAAATTGGGCCGGAGTAAGGATAGGAATGCCCTGATAT
>CAMPHP010000044.1 GCA_946885925.1 uncultured Litorilinea sp. | reverse complement strand
GCATGAGCTATTGTGTTGATCGTGTAAGCATGAAGTCGGAAACATTATACAACAATACGAAACATCGAGGAGAGGAGGAGCGTATCAATGTGCATGAAGATCCAGTTACCTTCCTATCATTTGTGAAGGTCATTTGTGAAGGCAATGGGGAAAGCGTACAGCCTTCCCCATTCTTGCATTTTAGACACATCATCTGCATCTGTGGAACGCATTAAGCGCACTTTACGTTCAGTCCAGCATCGACTAAAATCTATTGGTACTAGCACTCAGAGCCTCATCGTGGACATGTGCTGTATGAACGAAAGGAACAGCCTTCATGCAAACCGATCTCACTGAAATCGCCTATGTACTAGACCGTTCTGGCTCAATGGAATCATTAGCATCGGATGCGATTGGCGGCTTCAATGCCTTCCTTAGTAGCCAACAAGAACTCGAGGGGCGTGCCAACTTTACCCTCATTTTGTTTGACCACGAATATCTTATTGTTCACAACAGCGTGGATATTCGCCAGGTGCCACCACTCGACGCAAAAACCTACGTGCCGCGTGGCAACACAGCCTTGCTTGACGCCATAGGTCGCACTATTGATGAAGTTGGCAGACGACTTGAGCAAACGTCAGAGAAGGAGCGTCCTGGCAAGGTGATTATTGCCATCTTCACAGATGGGCTAGAGAATTCGAGTCGGGTCTATACCAACGAAATGTTAGCGGGTAAAATCCAGCACCAACAGGAAAGGTATGACTGGGAATTCCTTTTCCTAGCAGCAAATCAGGATGCTATCGCCTCGGCAAAGAAGCTCTCCATCCCTGCGGCGAATGCGATGAATGTTGCCGCCACACCGGCTGGCATTCGCCAGTCGCAACAGATGCTCAATGAAAGCATCACCCAGCGTCGCCAGCGGCCCTCCTAGCCTCTTCTTGCGTATCAATACAAAAGGCTCCCGGCTAGATGCCGAGAGCCTTCTAATTTCCTAACAAAAATCGACTATCGCTTGCCTGCGCCCATCAACGTACCGCGCAGCAAATCGCGATTGAGCATGGCGATAAAGTCCATGCTAATTTCCTTGGGACAGACTGCCGAACATTCGCCAATATTGGTGCAGCCACCAAAGCCTTCCTCCTCCATTTGCTCCACCATCATAACAGCGCGATCATATCGCTCCGATTGACCTTGCGGCAGCACATTCAAGTGTTCAGCTTTGGCCGCGGTAAAGAGCATCGCCGAAGAATTAGGACAGGCGGCGACACAAGCGCCACAGGCAATGCACGCCGCAGCATCCATTGACGTATCTGCCACCTTCTTAGGCACTGGAATCGAATTTGCCTCCGGTGCACCACCCGTCGAAACGCTGATGTAGCCTCCTGCCTGGACAATCCGGTCAAAGGGGGTACGATCTACGATCAAATCCTTGACCACCGGGAAGGACTTGGCCCGCCACGGCTCAATCAACAATGTCTCGCCATCCTTAAATATGCGCATATGCAACTGGCAAGTTGTCACCGCGGCCTTTGGTCCGTGGGCAATGCCATTGATCATCACACCACACATGCCGCAAATCCCCTCGCGACAGTCGTGGTCAAACGCCACGGGTTCTTCCCCCTCAGCGATCAATTGTTCGTTGAGTAAATCCAACATCTCCAAGAATGAAGAGTCAGGGCTTACGTTGCTCAAAGTATAGTCAACGAACTTGCCCTCACTCTGTGCATTCTTCTGCCGCCAAATGCGTAACTTAAAGTTCATAGGTATGTATCTTCTCCCATCATCCGCCTATATCACACTACTGCTTATTTGTAACTGCGCTGCGACAGAGGGACATACTCAAAGACTAGTGGTTCTTTGTGAAGCAGCGGTGCACTATCATCTCCTGAATATTGCCACGCGGCTACGTAAGCGTATTCATCATCATTACGCAGGGCTTCACCATCAGGCGTCTGGTATTCGGCCCGGAAGTGCCCGCCACACGATTCGTTGCGGTGTAGCGCATCAATACAAATCAGCTCGCCCAGTTCCAGGAAATCAGCAACACGGCCGGCCATTTCCAACGACTGGTTGATGTTGTCAGATTCTCCTAGAACACGCACATTCTGCCAGAACTCCTCGCGCAAGACAGGAATTCGGGCCAAGGCGGTCTTCAGTCCGGCTTCCGTGCGCTCCATGCCACAGTAATTCCACATGATCTCGCCCAACTCACGGTGGAACGATGTCACCGAACGTGAACCATTAATAGATAGCAGTTTCTTAACCCGCGTATCAACGCTGTTCTCGGCTTCTTTTACTGCATCGTTGCCCAAGTCCACTTTGTCCAGCTTTGCCGTTGCCAGATAGTCGGCAAGAGTATTGGAAACGATAAAGTAGCCATCTGCCAACCCTTGCATCAGTGCGCTTGCCCCCAGACGATTGGCTCCATGATCTGAGAAGTTCGCCTCACCGAGCACGAACAGTCCCGGCACTGTGCTCATCAAATGATAATCTACCCACAAGCCACCCATTGTGTAATGCATCGCCGGATAAATGCGCATGGGTACTTTGTAGGGATTCTCACCCGTAATATTTTCGTACATATCGAAGAGGTTGCCGTAACGCTCGCGGATCACCTTTTCGCCCAGGCGTTCAATCGCTTGCTTAAAGTCTAGGTAAACGCCGTTCCTGAGTTCACCAACGCCATATCCAGCATCCACAACTTGCTTGGCAGCGCGCGAGGCAATGTCGCGCGGCACCAAGTTGCCAAAGCTTGGATAGCGCTCTTCCAAATAATACCAGCGTTCGCTTTCTGGAATCTCGTTAGGAGGACGATTGTCACCAGGCTTGCGTGGTACCCAAATGCGACCATCATTGCGCAGAGACTCGCTCATCAGCGTCAACTTCGACTGGTGCTCGCCTGACGGTGGAATACAGGTAGGATGGATTTGGGTAAAGCAGGGGTTGGCAAAGAACGCGCCCCGTTTATACGAACGCCACGCCGCGGTTACATTACAGCCCTTGGCGTTCGTCGAGAGATAGTAGACGTTGCTATAGCCACCCGTGCACAGCAACACCGCATCGCCCAAAAACGTCTCAATCTCACCTGTGCGCATGTCACGCACGACAATGCCGCGCGCATGCCCATTGATAACAACCAGATCCATCATTTCGTGCCGTGTAAACATCTTCACGGTTCCCGTGTAAATCTGACGGGAAAGAGCTTGGTAGGCTCCATAGAGCAATTGTTGCCCTGTCTGGCCGCGCGCATAGAAGGTGCGCGACACCTGTGCGCCACCAAAGGAGCGATTATCCAACAGTCCACCATATTCGCGAGCAAAGGGAACGCCCTGTGCCACACACTGGTCAATAATGTTGTTGCTCACCTGGGCCAGGCGATAGACATTCGCCTCGCGCGAACGATAGTCACCGCCCTTCACCGTGTCGTAGAACAGGCGATAGATGCTGTCACCATCATTACGATAATTCTTGGCGGCGTTGATGCCACCTTGTGCGGCAACGCTATGCGCGCGTCGCGGGCTGTCCTGGTAGCAAAAACAGGACACATTATAGCCCTGCTCCCCTAATGTCGCCGCAGCAGCAGCCCCTGCCAGACCCGAGCCAACCACGATAACGTGGAATCTGCGCCGGTTGGCAGGGTTAACCAATTTCATTTTAAACCGCGCATTATCCCACTTCTCTTCAATCGTACCATCAGGCACCCGCGCGTCGAGTGTCGCCTCGGTGAAAGTCGGCATGGTCTTTACTGCAGGAGTGACCGTTGTTGCCATGAAATCAAACCTCCAAAGCTACTGGATATACCCAAACTGGATCGCGAGAGGTACCGCGGCAAAGCCGACTGGCACCACAATCGCTAATAACCACGCCAATCCACGAAACACCCCGTCCCACGAATCATCGTTTAAACCGAGTGTCTGGAACATGCTCCAAGTACCATGATAGAGGTGAAGAGCCAACGCTACCAATGCCAAGAGATAGATAATGACCACTGGTAGCGAACGGAACCCCACGATCAAGTTATGGTAGGCATCCCCCCGAATATAGTCCGGGTGGACAGGACTCACGCCCCAAGTCAAATGGGCCAGGTGAAAGATTACAAAGAGCAAAATCGCCGTGCCTCCATAACGCATGGTCACAGAAGCATAGTTCGCCTGCACCGCGCGCCACATGGCATAACTTTTTGGGCGCGCCTCTCGCGCTTGTTGAAAGAGCGAATACGCCGCCCAAACATGAATCACCAGCGCGACCACAAGCACAATGCGAGCAATAGTCAATAGATGCAGATGACCAAAGATTGGCGACCCTAAGGAACGTAACCCTTCAGCATACTCGTTAAAGTAGACGCTGCCCTGAAAGGCTTTCAAATTGCCATACATGTGCATCACAACATAACCGATCCAGATCAATCCGGTTATTGCCATGAGTGCCTTTTTGCCAATTGACGAGCGGTAAAGCGCCGCTGCTTGCATACAGCAACCTCCTCGTTAGACATTGCTTACAATCAAATTTACAAGGATTTGTGATTTCCGAAATTGAAGAAATCCATGTGTCACATGGACGAAAATGGACGACAACGTGATTCTCTCTGGCAAGTAAAGCCTCATAGGCTCAACAAAACAGGTTACGCAAACATTGTGCGCGTCTCCTCATATCATACCACAATAGCCAGAATTCATTCGTAACTTACTTCACTAAGCAAGCGAGAATAGCGCAGATAAGAGCGATTGGCGTCAAGGCTAGACATGGATCAAGGCTAGACATGGAGTGGCACCAAGAGCAACCCCTGCCAAGTGTCCAAATCAAACTGCTGTTCGCCTCCGCTCCAATGATACACCTGATCGGTCACAACATCACGCCACATGCCTGCCCAAGGTATATCTATCGTCACTGTGGCTGGATTCTCCCCGAAATTCAGCGCAGCCACCGCCACGTCGTGTTCATCCCAACGGCGCAAACGCACTACCTGGCAAGAGGCAAAATCATCAGGCTCTATGTAGATATTGTCACTACGCAGCGCGTTGTGGCTGTTGCGTGCTGCAATCAACCGGCAAACCAGGTCAAATTGCTCACGATGGGTACTGAGTTCCAGTTTATCCCAGCTTATAGGACAGAAATCAATGGTACGCGGCGCATCTTCGCCAAATTCCTGCCCGCTGTAGATCATAGGCACACCCGGCACAGCAAACAAGGTGACAAGCCCTAATTGTGCCTTGCACAGCGCCAACTCCGCGACACTCATCTGAGGAGGTCGCTTGATGTGACCCGCACTATAGAACTTTATCTCGTGCTCTGGGCGTACCTCGTCGTGGGAACAGGTATAGTTTACAATCTGGGCTGCACTTTGGAATCCTTCAGCGCGAAAACCTCCCAATGCGTGAAAGATATCTCGCTTCTCCCATTCCCAGTGTTGATTGAGCACATCAAACATCACATGATGAAAAGTACCGTGCCAACAGGCATCTAGCGGCGTCTCTCTGACCATCTTGGCTGCGGTTTTATCGGGGTGAGTCCCTTCCAGCTGCCAATACTCGCCGATCAAAATACAGTCTGGCTTTGCTTGTCGTGCCGCCCATCCGATGGCGCTAATACCGTGATAGGGGTTAAAGCCTGGTTGCATTGGGTTCTTGCTATCATAATCCACTCCGCAAACCCAATCGAAGCGAAAGCCATCCACGTGATATTCTTCAAGCCAAAAACGTACCACATCTTGAAAATGGCGTGTTGTGACTGGCTCAAAGTGATCCCAATCAACGCAGGCCCACATATTCACGCTATGTGGCGTGTGATGAAAATAGGGATTCCAATCAAACAGCCACTCGCCTTTGGAGCTATACATCGGGGGGTAGATTTGATAATAGGGATGCTCACCCCAGACATGGTTAAATACAACATCCAGAATCACCGCAATACGGCGACGATGACATGCATTGACAAATGCCTTGAAGTCATCTGGCTTGCCATAGGCCTCTTCAGGCGCAAAGTAGAAGACGGGATTATAGCCCCAACTTGAATCACCAGGAAAGGCATGAATCGGCATTAGCTCTACGGCATTAATACCCATATCCGCCAAATAGTCCACATAGTGCAACAAACTGCGGAAGTCTCCGTAGACCGGCTGGTTGTCACGCCACACGCCGGCAAAATCGCGCACACACAGTTCATAGATGACCAGATCACGCACTGGCGGCGTCTGCCAGTCATCATCTGTCCATTCAAACGGCGCGACAGGATCACGCAGATAGGCACACGGGGTATTCCCCTCCCAACACACCTCGGTTGCATAGGGATCGCCTACCCACGCATGGGATTCGTCATCAATCGCCACGTAATAACCATAGCGAGTTGCGCCTGGGTGGGGCAGCGTAATCCACCAGACCCCCTGCCCATCCGTCACTAACGGGTGGCTGCGGGCATTCCATTCGTTGAAGTCACCAACCAGACTGACATAGGGCTTGAAAGGAGCATGAAAGACAAAGGTAATCGTATCTGGGCTAACCAAGTCAAAATGGACACCCCCGCGAATATCTACGGGCAGTGCCGTTAGTGGCCTAGTAAGGGCTGTCTCATGCGATGTTTGCAAAATATCGACAGGCAACAATGGTGACGCCGTAGTTTCTAGCGGGGTAAAGCTGAACAGGTAAAGCAGCCATTTTCATGGCCTTATAATGAAGACGACGCCACGCCAACAATGGGTATGGCGTCGTCCTTTCATTATAGCAATCTACATATTCTTAATCAGGGCTTGACCAAACTCGCTGCACTTGACTTCCTTCGCCCCTTCCATCAGGCGGGCAAAGTCATACGTGACAATCTTTTGACTAATTGTCTTTTCAGTGGCGCGAATAACGAGGTCAGCAGCTTCGGACCAGCCCAGATGGCGCAGCATCATCTCACCGCTGAGAATCACAGAAGAGGGATTGACCTTGTCCTGCCCAGCATACTTGGGCGCAGTCCCGTGAGTCGCTTCGAAAATGGCACGGCCTGTCTCATAGTTGATGTTCGCACCAGGGGCAATGCCAATACCGCCTACCTGGGCAGCCAAGGCATCACTCACATAGTCACCGTTGAGATTAAGCGTGGCAATCACATCATATTCCGCAGGGCGGGTCAAAATCTGCTGGAGGAAGGCATCGGCGATCACATCCTTCACAATGATACCATTGGGCAGTTTGTGCCAAGGGCCACCGTCCAGTGGTTGAGCACCAAACTCCTCTGCTGCCACCTTGTACCCCCACTGCATGAACGCGCCCTCAGTAAACTTCATGATGTTGCCCTTGTGCACCAAGGTTACACTCTTGCGGTTATTTTCAATGGCATAGCGAATTGCCGACCGCACCAAGCGCCGCGTTCCCTCTTCGCTGACCGGCTTAATGCCAATTGCGCTGCTTTCAGGGAAGCGAATCTTGTTAACGCCCATCTCCTTCTGAAGGAAGTCAATAACCTTCTTTGCTCCATCGCTATAGGCTTCCCACTCAATACCCGCGTAGATGTCTTCTGTGTTCTCACGGAAGATCACCATGTTTACCAGTTCGGGATGCTTCACCGGGCTGGGTACGCCCGTGAAATACTGTACCGGGCGTAAACAGGCATAGAGATCCAGCCGCTGGCGCAGCGCCACGTTAATGCTGCGAATCCCCCCACCAATAGGTGTGGTTAGCGGCCCTTTGATAGCAACGATGTACTCATCAATCGCATCCAGCGTCTCTTGAGGGAGCCATATAACCTCACCATAGACCTTGTTGGCCTTCTCACCTGCAAAGACTTCCATCCACGCGATCTTGCGCTTGCCGCCATATGCCTTCTCCACAGCAGCGTCTAGTACAGGCTGGCTGGCGGCCCAAATATCGACACCCGTCCCATCACCTTCAATAAAGGCGACAATCGGATTGTCGGGCACATTCAACTTCCCATTTTCCAACGTGATTTTCTCACCATTGCTCGGTGGAACAATCTTTTGGTAGGCCATCGGGTAATCGTCTCCTCTAGTTTAGTGGGACATTTAGTATAAATTTTGGCATCCTCAATGATGCACAAAAAAGACCTGCCACAGGGTTAGGCAAGCTGATCTAAATCAGCGTTAACCTGCTGAATCCATTCCTCATTCGCAACGCTAAAAATTTGTCCGGTTTGGCCCTGGCACCACGGCCCGGCCAGCCAAGTCACAGCGCGTGCCACATCTTGTGGCGAACGCAGCCGCCCCTCGCTATAGGCATCGTGAAACCGCGTCAAAGTAAAGCGACTGTTACTCGTATCTACGCTACGCAGATCCACCTGCATCTCTGTATCAACCATGCCAGGGTGCAGGCTGTTCACCACTACACCCGTATCCGTCAGTTCTTGGGCGAGCGAGCGGGTGAAGATATCCATCCCCGCCTTAGAAGCAGAGTAGGCGCTGGCTCCCAAAATCGGATTAATGGCAGCACCACTACTCACATTGACAATTCGTCCGTACTGCTGCTCGACCATAAGGGGTAGTACATATCGGGTGAAGTAAAAGGAACCTAGTAGGTTAACCTGAATGTTATAGGCCCATTCGTCTACGCCTGTCTTGATGACCTCTTGCACAGGCCAAATCACACCGGCATTGTTAATTAGAATGTCTACACGCTTGAACTCGTTCAGCGTGGCCTCGACGATCTTTTCTACTTGTTTGGGATCAGCAACATCGCCAGCAACAGCGATTGCCGTGGCTCCCTGTTGACACAGATCCGCAGCAACACGCTCGATCTGCTCTTTACTGCGCGCTGTCAGAACCACCGTTGCGCCCAAAGAGGCCAACAGCTCCGCGGCCGCCTTACCAATCCCGCGGCCGCCCCCGCTTATAATTGCAGTCTGTCCCTGGAGATTCTTGCTTATCATGTGGTGAGTTTACCAAAAGCGTATCGAAAGGTCTATTTTTAGGCGTACTTTGTACAGATTACCAATATCGTAGATACGAGCTTGCCAACACCACAAACCAGTCAAACAAGGGTGTATCTACGCTGTGGCCGGAACGCCGCCATCTCCCTCCTCTGTCGGGACAGGCCTGGCGGCCCTGCCAATGAGCGACCATGCCAGCAAGGTTTGTTCTGGTGAGGAGTGCTGGCGCTTCCAGTCTATGCCTTAACCTGAAATGCACCCCGCTACAATAAAGAGTCTACAGAAGAGGGGTCCATAGTAGATCCATAATAGAAGGGTGAGATCAGGGCTAACTGCTCCCGACCTCACCCTTTCTGATCTAAAAGCGATCCTTACTGCTGCGACGAGCTTATCGCTGCATCAACGGCAAGTAGGACTTGCCGGCAATACTACGCACCATTGTCGCGTAATGTTGCCCATCAACGGTATAGCTGTTGACGTAGACCTCTGCCCCTGGCACAAGTTCACCCCCAAGATCAACCAACTGGGTAGCCTCTGTGACCACATAGTGAATGCCATTCACTGTCCATGTAGTGTTGGCCTCGGATGGCGACGCGAGCGAGGCGATCTGAACCTCCTCGGCGGACTCCAAACGACCAATCGCATTGTCGTCACCAGCCCCTGGGGGCACATGTGTCTCAAGTTCATAAACCAACCGCTGATCATTGACAATCGTGTACTTAACGACTACATAGGAACCTATCACCAAAAGACCGTGCGGCTCTCGGAACTGCGTGTCATTCGTCGTCTCAAAGAGGGCACCATCAATTGTCCATGTACCAACAAACGCAGGTGGTTTGTCATCAACAAAGCCCACAAGCCGGTTATGCCCTGGATGTGGCCCGCTACCATGATCAGGGATTTCCTTGATCTTCGTGGCACGGCGACTGCCATCCGCGTTCACGACATACTCAACCTTGACCCACTCACCCACCTGGTAGTTATCATTTTGGTAAAATTTGGTGTGTACAGTAGCAGTATAAACCACCCCAGCAACATTCCACACACCAACGAGCGCGCCTCCATCCGGACGGCTCACAATCGGGCCATAGGTTTTGCCTTCCTTACCAGGACGGTTGCCATAGGAGTCATCGTCATCATCCTGATCGTCATCATCATGGTCATGACCGTGGTGATGACCAAACTTGATTTGGATCTTCGTGGCATAGTTCGTTTCAGTGCTACTGTCGGTATAAAACTCCACTTTGACGGTCACACCTACTTCAAATGCACTGTTCTTGCTATCCAACTTCGTAGTTGTAGAAACCACAAAGGTCTGCCCCCCAATGACCCATTCTCCATCTTGTAAATCTTCCGGCAACTCGTTGACTACACCAAAAAGCATGCCCTTGGCGTCATCATCGTCGCGCCCGCTGCACTTATACTGATGTTCGGATTCAATCTCGCTGGCAATGGTTGGGCTGCTCTCATGGACTTTCACTTTGACACAGACACCCGGTACCAACGCCCCATGATCCTGTTCCAACTTGGTGCTTTCAGTCGCGGTATAGGTCGTGGTCTCCACGACCCAAGCGCCAACTTTCCCTTCCGGCCGGCTTACGAGCAGCCCGTAGAACTTGAGGTCATCATTGTGACCATTGCCATGACCGTTACCATGACCGTTACCGTGGTCATCATCGTCATCATCGTGATCATGGTGGCTGTCGTCGCGGATCTCGATCTTCTTGGCATACTTTACGTCGTTCTCGGTGCGGAATTCCACTTTCACCGTCACACCTACCGTAAAGGTTACCCCTTCGCTCTCCAAGATGGTCGTTGTGGAAACAACAAAGGTCTCGCCACTGATGATCCAGTCGCCGTTTTGCAGATCGGACGGCAACTCCTCAATCACGCCTTCAAATTTGTTGTCACCATGATCATCACCATGCCCATCGCCCTGTGCGACGGCTTGGCCTGAAGCGGCACTCACAAGGGCAGCGGGTGCGGCTGCTGAAACGGGATTCGCGCGAATCAGCATACCGGCGACCAATGCCACAACGATTGCAGTGATCAGCCGCCACCAACCGCGTGTGTCACGCTTCTCTGTCTCTCTGTCCATTGATGTTCCTCCCAGCTATTCTTTTACAAGGATGGGTTGCGATGCACTACTTGTTGAATCAGTCTACTCGTTAAACCAGGCTACGAGACCAGGCGCGCAATGACCCGGCTCGTTGAGGATTGGAACTCATTACATATGTGACAGAT
>CAMPHP010000043.1 GCA_946885925.1 uncultured Litorilinea sp. | reverse complement strand
GCGTGTGCGGCAAGGAGCCGACGCTGCGCTCCGTCGTGCGCAAGGCGGTGCGGCGACAGGCGCGCCGGGACTCACATGCACTTGGCGTATCTCTCCTGGCACTGGCGCAACGACTACCCGCATCTATGCCAATACCTTTTGCTTCTCACCAACCCACTGTGCAACCTCGGCCACCGGAGCACTCCAAATACGAGACTTGGCCCGTTGCAGATGCGCGCAGAGTTCTTCCAGATCACCTTCTGCCACAGAGAGGTGTCCTTCATGTATACCATGAAAGGTAAGGATCGCCCACCATCCTAACGCCGCTGCCTGCTCCACAATGCCAATCATTGTCTGTCCAACCATACGCTCACAAGGCCATGACCATAGATAGCCTATGTCACAGTGTTTGGGATTGTTCGACAACTCGCCACGACCTCGCCCGGCTACGCACCGCTCTAAAACTACAGGCACATAACTCTGACGAGTAGGGCCACGCCCCACAAAGGGCTGATAACAGGGATAGGCAAAGGAGACAGGCCCTTGTTGTGGCAACGCTTCCGACAAACGCCTATTTGTCTCGTCAATCTCCCAGGCAATATCATCAAAGTTCATCTCCTCCAATGCCCGCCGTCCAAATTCACTGATAAAGGGATGGTTCTTGGAGCAAGGATGGTTGATGGTGTGATTGCCAATCTCATGACCTGCCGCGGCAGCATCCTGCCAGCCCGCGAGCATGGTTGCATAATCGTCGCGAGGATTGACATAGAATGTGGCTCGAATTCCATAGCGGTTCAACAATGGCACAGCCACTTCGCGCTGTGACCGCATTCCATCATCAAAGCTTAACGAAACTGCCCCTTCTGCGCCTTGCGGCCATTCAAACGCCATCGGACTCTCCTCTGTGCAACTAGTTGGTTGGCTATAGCAAAGCTTGATAAATAAACAGCTTAAACGAGCAACTCATTCACCTACAACAAACTGCAAATCAGCCATCACACTTTGATGGTCGGATCCCATCAAGGGCTGCGTCCATACATCTTTGGCTCGCCACGATGGATCATAAAAGATGTGGTCAATGCGAATCAACGACACAGGCAACCAATCAAATTTACTGTATGGAGCCGGATAGGTATGTCCCAATCCCCAACCCACCGCGGCGTGAGCATCCTCTAACCCAGCGGAATAGAGCCGGTCATAACCGGGCTGGCGCTCAGTAGTATTAAAATCACCCAAGACAATGAGTGGCTCACGACTAGCCTGAACCTGCGTCAGCAATGCGTCATAGGCAACGTTTTGGTGTGCAGTAGTAAAATCCCTGAGTCGTGGCACCAACCCATCTGTATCAAAATCATAATAAGGTGACCAGATATGAACAACGATGATGCGAACCACCTGCCCATGCCAATCAATAGTAGCTTGAGCGCAAAAGCACCCTCGCCAGTCTCTATCACTCTCCTCGCTTATAATCGGGAACTTGCTTAACAGAACTACATCGTCACGCGGTCCTGCCATGGCGCGCATCTGATAAGGCCACTCATCGCTCAGAGCTTTTAATTCCACGTTGAATTGGGAACCGACCTCCTGTAATGCAATGAGATCAGGCTGATGCTGATTCACAAACTTTGCAAATTCTCCCTCTGAATCAGACTCGTGCCAGGTATTCAAGGTCATCACCCGCAACATCTCCCCCTCAACACTGGCGCGTGCCGCGGGCGGGTCAGCGGGCATGAAGAGCGTGCCATATTCGCTGCCCAACCAAATGAGGGGAACAAGAACGCTAAGCCATAACCACCGGCTGCGCCACACAAGACCAGCCACCAACAAAAAAGGCACTGGAACGAGAGCCCATACGGCAAAGATCTCACTCACTTGCAAAGGCCACCAGTGCACTATCAGCGGCGATGCAACCAAAAAGCGCCACACGACAAAGCAGATAGCATAAACCACGGCTATTGCGGGTACTAGCCGAACACTAAAACGATCTCTCCAACGCGTCATAGAAGGCATTATACAATATCGTCCACCAACAAAGCTGCGCTCGATAGCCAGCTATATCATCTATCACACAACTACTTGCCACTCTTATTGGTTCCGCTACACTACCTTGTTCATAGTTTGCCCGGTCGAAGGCGTGATATACTATAAAATAAGTACCTATATTAAGTAGCCATGTACCACATCAACAGCCATGCGCTACATCAGTGACATCAGTAACCATAGTGTCTCCAAAACCGCCCCTAGAGGAAAAACCATGAGTAGTAAAAACAATGGAGAATTACGCAGCCGTGAATGGTTTGGGCGTACCGACCAACTCGGTTTCATCCATCGCAGTTGGATCAAAAACCAGGGCCACCCTGACCAGATGTTTGACGGTCGCCCGGTGATTGGTATCTGTAATACCTGGTCAGACCTAACGCCTTGTAACGCCCATTTTCGCATCTTGGTCGAACAGGTCAAACGCGGCGTCTACGAAGCGGGAGGCTACCCGCTAGAGTTTCCGGTCATGTCGCTGGGTGAGGCAATTATGCGCCCCACCACGATGCTCTATCGCAACCTTGCCAGCATGGATGTCGAAGAATCAATCCGCGCCAATCCCCTTGATGGCGTTGTCATCCTAGCCGGTTGTGACAAAACCACGCCTTCCACCCTGATGGGTGCAGCCAGCGTGGATCTCCCCACCATTGTCATCTCTGGCGGCCCTATGCTAAACGGCAAATTCCAGGGACGCGATATCGGCTCTGGTACAGATGTTTGGAAATTCAGCGACGATGTGCGCGCCGGGCGCATGACGCAGCTTGAATATGCGGAGGCCGAATCCTGCATGTCGCGCAGTGATGGTCACTGCAACACAATGGGTACAGCATCCACGATGGCCTGTATGGTTGAGTCATTAGGACTCACGCTCCCCAGTGGCGCAGCCATCCCCGCCTCAGACTCACGTCGCCGCCGTTTGTCCCATCTAGTCGGCAATCGCATTGTGGAGATGGTGCATGAGGATCTAACGCTCTCGAAGATCTTGACCCGCCAAGCCTTTGAAAACGCAATCCGCATCAATGCAGCCATTGGCGGCTCCAGCAACTTTATCTTGCATTTGCTGGCAATTGCTGGTCGCGTCGGTGTCGATCTATGCCTAGAAGACTTTGATACGCTGGGCAGCCACATGCCTTTGCTAGTCAATCTTATGCCTTCCGGCGAATTCCTGATGGAAGACTTCTATTATGCAGGGGGTCTACCCGTTGTTATCCAAGAACTGCGCGACTACTTGCATATGGATGCCATAACAGTCACAGGCAAGAGCATTGGCGAAAACACCGCCGGGGCCAAGTGCTATAACCGTGAGGTCATCGCCAGCATTGACAAGCCGGTGCAAGAGGAGGCTGGCATTGTTGTGCTGCGCGGCAATTTGTGCGAGCGCGGTGCCATTGTCAAACCCTCGGCTGCATCGCCCGAGTTGCTCCAACACCGCGGCCGCGCTGTAGTCTTTGAATCCATTGAGGACTACCACGCCCGGATCGATGATGACAGTCTTGATATTGACGAAAGCTGTGTCTTGGTCCTGAAATATGTAGGCCCCAGAGGTTATCCGGGTATGCCTGAAGTCGGCAACATGCACCTGCCGCCCAAGCTCATCAAGCAGGGCGTTACGGATATGGTGCGGATCTCCGACGGCCGTATGAGCGGCACTGCCTTTGGTACTGTTGTCCTCCATGTAGCACCCGAATCAGCCATTGGTGGGCCATTGGCCTTGGTTGAAAATGGGGACATGATCGAACTCGATGTACCCAACCGGCGGCTGCACCTCGACGTTTCCGACGAAGAACTCGCCCGACGCCGCGCCAACTGGCAGTCACCCACAGCACCCCATACCGAGCGCGGCTATGCCCGTCTCTATGTGGAGCATGTTGTTCAGGCTGACCAGGGTGTCGATCTCGACTTCTTGCGTGGAAAGTCCGGAGCATTCATCCCGCGTGACTCGCACTAAATTCTAGCCAAATCACTGTCCAGGCACTCTATAAACTATAAATAAGATGACACAAACACCACGCACCACCCGACCGAATTGGCCCGCTCTTTACACTGCCCACCACAAGGCATTGAGCGCAGAGCAGGTAGATCACTTCTTGGCAAAAGGACGCCAGTGGCAGTTGGCTCCCGTACTCCAAGCGGGTGGTGTCGTGGTTTTTCCCCATGCTGCCGTACAGGACTGTGGGCAGCATGTCGCGGCTGCGGTC
Source organism: uncultured Litorilinea sp. (assembly GCA_946885925.1). The sequence continues at coordinate 6,908 of CAMPHP010000043.1, read as the reverse complement.
CAAGCTATATTGGACAGCAGCGCACACAAAGTGCTCGTTGTAAGCGTCCTCCATGCTTGGACTCCGGAAATGGAGGACGCTCGCCGTCGCCTTGCTGCAGGGGAAGATCTATCCAATCATCCCCTGCGCGGCATTCATGGCCCAGATATTCCCCACAGCCGCAGCGAATGGCAGCTCGACCATGCCCTCATCAGTTGGCGCTTCTTCTGGCAAGCCGCAATGGCTCGACGCAACCAACAGGCTCGTCTCCAAGTTCGTCCCCAAGTTCGTGAGGTCTATCCCTTCTTGGCAGGAAATCACCCTGAGAGCTTGCCCAACTACGATGAAGTTGCCAAGTGGGCGGAAGATGCTGTCGTTGTCGCCACAGCCGACCCCTTTCATCATGGCATCGGTTATGGAGATGACCCTTCCGTGGCTCGCGCACCGGAAGATGGCGGGCTAGAATTAGCCCGTGCAAGCATCAACGAAAGTAATCGCCTTCTGGCCCAAGGCGACTACACGGCCTATCTTCAGCAATGCGTGCGCGCTCGCAACGACGCCCGCGATGCTGGCCCACTCTTTCGCCAACTGCGCGGTGCGCTCAACCCTGAACTACTCGATCTACAAGCGAGTGATATGGCAGCCATCTACCAGGCTCCCCCACCCACTTGGGTTGCCGCGCCATTGGTCGCATGGCACCCTCTCTAGTGTGCCGCGACAGAGACCCTACTCCACCGTAACGCTCTTGGCGAGGTTGCGCGGCTGATCCACATCCGCACCTCGGCGCACCGCAGTTTCATAGGCAAAGACTTGCAGCGGGATCACCGACAGGATTGGCAACAGCAGTTCGTGGCTGCGTGGAATCGGCAGCACATAATCCACCTTGGAACGAATATACTCGTCATCCCCATGCGCCACTGCCAGCACCACGCCATGCCGCGCCTTGACCTGCTCAACTTGGCTAATCATCTTGTCATAGACACTATCCTGCGGAGCAATCGCCACCGTTGGCATATTGGCATCAATCAATGCAATCGGCCCATGCTTCATCTCACCAGCCGGGTATCCCTCCGCATGGATGTAGCTAATCTCCTTGAGTTTCAACGCCCCCTCGCGTGCCACCGGATATTGCATGCCGCGTCCTATATATAAGAAGTGCTGGTAACGGTGAAACTCTTCGGCCAGCTGGCTATAGAAATCACCCTGCGCCGCATCTTCCAAAAGTTGTCCTGCCAGCCCTGGCAGTGTCAACAACGCCTGAATTAGTTCAGCGCGCTCCTTCTCTGTCACCGTGCCCCGCAACTGCCCGATGTAAAGCGCCAGCAACAGCAAATCGGTTACAGATGCCGTAAATGCCTTCGTGCTAGCAACGCCGATCTCCGGCCCCGCTTGCATATAAACTACGCCATCACAAACACGCGCCGCTTGGCTCCCCACTACGTTGACAATCGCTGCTGTAAACGCACCATGCGCCTGCCCTTCTTCAATCGCAGCCAGCGTATCCACCGTCTCACCACTTTGCGTAATCGCAAGCACCATATGCGTAGGGCGCACAACGGGCTGCCTGTAACGGAACTCGCTGGCATAATCCACCTCGACAGATATGCGCGCCAGCCGCTCCAGATAATATTTGCCGATCAACCCGGCATAGTAACTCGTCCCGCATGCCACAATCGTAATCTTGTCGAGCCGTTGTGCTGCCTCCGCACTCAGATGAAGCGTCTCCAACATGACTAGATTATTCTCAATGTCAAAACGATTGCGCAAGGTATCGGTCAGGCTGCGCCCTTGCTCGAAGATCTCCTTTTGCATAAAGTGGCGATAGTTCCCCTTCTCGGCGGCCATCGGGTGCCAGTCGATTGTCGTGGTCTCTTTGGCTACTGGCTGCCCCGCCAGATTGGAAAATTCCACTCCATCGCGCCTAATCATTGCCAACTGCCCATTATCCAAGAAGACCATACGGCGCGTATGGGCCAGGATCGCAGGAATATCGCTTGCCACAAAATTCTCACCTTCCCCCAATCCCACTGCCACGCCCCCTGCATTACCCAATCGTGCAGCCACCAACTGGTCGGGATGGTCTTGGCTCACCACCACAATCGCGCTTGGCCCTTGCAGATCACGCAAGGTCTTACGAATCGCATCCATCAGCTCGCCCGGCTGCTTTTTGGTCTCCCCATCGCCATTACTGTGACCATCTCCGTTATTGTGACTATCTCCGTTATTGTGACCAGCGGCAGACCCATTGGTATAGTAATGGTGAATGAGATGGACAATGATCTCCGTATCAGTATCGCTATTGAATGTATAACCAAGCCCTTGCAGCCGCTCGCGCAGGAGCACAAAGTTTTCTACAATGCCGTTTTGCACCACCACAAGCCGCCCATCGGGGCTAGTGTGTGGGTGTGCATTGCGCTCAACAGGCGCGCCATGTGTAGCCCAGCGCGTATGACCAACCCCCACCGCTCCCTCTACCGGAGCTGCCGTCAGGAGATCGGCCAGATTACTCAGTTTGCCCGCCGCTCGACGCACTTGGATTGCAGCCTCTCCATCCATAACCGCCATCCCTGCCGAATCATAGCCGCGATACTCCAGTTGACGTAGTCCTTGCAACACCAACGGCGCTGCCGCCCGCGGACCTACATAGCCAACGATGCCACACATAATCGACTCCTTACCGGATCTCGCTCCGGTAGGCGGATAATACACAATCTGATTGTAGGTAAGTTGGGAGGGGCCAGCGCGTCCATGCGCCGGCCATGCCGCATAGCAACCAATTGCATCACATCTTGTTCGCTAAATTCAGACCCGCTAAATTTAGACACAGGATGCCACGATGGTATGTCACAACCCCACGTCGCCCTAGGCATGCTCCATAGACATGCTGCACAGGAGCAGCAAAGCGCGCGGTATCAAGACCCGTTATTCTCTTATGTGCTAATGCGGTGATCATCCACTGCGTGCCGTGATTGCGCCGGATGTTACCAGCCGGTATTACACGTCCGCTTTTGTTGGGTGGGGAAAGATTCTTTCAGAGGTTGGTGACTCTGATTTGGGCCGGTGGAACGACCCAGGGGCATCCGCTGATCCTTCGATTTTCCCGCAATGCTAGCTGGATGTGCGTTTATAACACGCCAACCCCATCGCGGTTAGCCTGACATCGCTGCCAGGAACCCCCTCCTCGTCACCCACAGCAGCACCACCAAGGTGCATCCTACGTGTCGCGCAGCTAAGAATGCGCTACTATGCTGTGGGCCATGCGCTCTCTTCCCCGTTCGTTTATCTGCCGATAATTGTTTGCTCCTTACCTTGTTGATTGCAACACGTCAAAAATCTTGCAGGATAATACGGACAACTTCACAACTATAGTACACTACCCTGCATGACCGCGCAAGCCCCAAAAAAGCATTTGCCGCGCACCTATACCTACGCCTATAATCCGTGACAGGAACACGCAATCAACTTACGCCTGCAATCGTTCTAGAGATGTTAACCATGAAATATCTCTCCGTACTACGCCATGCCAAAGCCGAACATCCAGAAGATTTCGCAACCGATTTTGAACGTCCTTTGACCAGTCGCGGCCACAAAGACGCTCACTATATAGGCGAGATTATTGCTGAGATCGAACCCTCGGTTGACTGGATCGTCAGTTCACCCTCTCAGCGCACGCGCGAAACAGTCGTGCCTGTGGTCAATGCCCTCAAGTTCAAGCGTGGCGTCGTCTGGCAAGATGCGGTTTATGAAGCTAACGCTGAAACACTCCTTGCCGTGCTCGCCCAAGTGCCAGCCGAGATGGAACATGTCTTGTTTGTTGGTCACAACCCCGGCCTGGAAGAACTAGTTTCCGGCCTAGCCGCAGGAACCCCCACCCGGCTGGCGTTAACCATGGCTACCGGAGGCCTCGCCCATCTAACCCTGGAAATCTTCGGCTGGAATCAAATCCGCTGGGGCTGTGGCTCACTACACTGCCTGTTGCGGCCTAAGATGCTGCGCGGCAAGTGATAAGCTATGGAACATACCCATTGCCAGGAACCACTCAAAGCTGGCCGAACAAGCTGCACTGTTTTAGTTGCACTCCGCCGCCTTCCGCGCCCAAGTGGCGTATTCCCCTGTAATCAATGCGCCGCCGTGAGCGGGACCAACTATCCGCACTGTCCTTCCTGCTACCTTACCATAGAACGCTTCTGGCTAGCCGACTGGCACGCGTTCCTTGCTGAGGAGCAAGTGCAACCAGGTACCGACGAAGAGTGCATGATAGCCCAAGTCGTTCTTGACGAGGTGGAACGCCATCCGTGGACGGTGCTAGACATATCCATGACACTTGTTACTTGTACCACTTGTGGCAGCGAACTAGGCGGCGGCCCAACCGACTGCACGGAATGTGCCACGGCATGGGGTAACACACTCTGGGCTGAGAGCCTGGCGCAGCGGCAAGGATTCGTCACGGGCAACGAACACGCGATGCATGTAGCGCGCATGATCCTGCGCCATCCCCATCGCCAATCCGCCAACATAATCACCGCCTGGCGGCTCTCAACGCCGCGTCTGCTAACCGGTTGGCTACCCACTACCGAAGAAGCACAACATTACATGGCGCTCATCAAGGCTGGCCGCGTTGCGGAAGTAGAGGCCGCACTAAAGGCACTTGATCAACGGCTCTAACGTGATGGTGATACACCTTCCTTGGAGCCACCCAGAGGGTTCCCGGCACCAAGGAAGATTCGGTCTACAAAACAAGAAGCGGATCAGCTTTGATCCGCTCCCAAATCACCCTCTTTTTTACCGATTTACAACTTACCCGTAGACAACAACCTTGTCATTGTCTGCCGACACGCCATTGCTCAAGACCTGCTTAAATGCAGCAAGCGTGGTTTGCACATCTTCAGCGCCGACGTGGTGATTGAGCACCGCACGCATACGCTTGCCCGGTGCAGCATTGAGCAAAACACCTTGAGCGCGCAGCGCCTGTGCCATCTGCACGCCTGTCATCTCAGGCCGCGTCAGCGTGAAAAAGACGATATTTGTCTCTACAGTGTCAGGATCGAGATCGATCCCATCCAATTCAGCCAATCCCTTTGCCAGTGTCTTGGCGTTGGCATGGTCATCGCTCAACCGCTCGACCATCTCAGTTACGCTGACAATACCCGCCGCGGCAAGGATGCCCGCTTGACGCATAGCTCCACCGACTATCTTGCGGTTGCGGCGCGCGCGCTCGATGAAGTCAGCGCTACCTGCTACCACCGAACCCACTGGCGCGCCCAGTCCCTTGCTAAGACAGACACTCACACTATCCGCAGCCTTCACCAAACGAGCAGGTGAAACATTGAGCGCCACCGCTGCATTCCATAACCGCGCCCCATCGACATGCAGTTTGAGACCGTGGTCATGGGCAAGTTGCCCCGCTGCATCCATATATTCTAGTGACAGCACGCGACCGCCACAAAAATTCTGCGTATTCTCCAGACAAATCAAACGCGTGATGGGGTTATGCGGGTCATAGGCGCGAATCGCCTGGGCGACTTCCTCCAAATCCAGCGTACCATCGGGCTGGTTTCGCACCGTATGCGGATGTACGCCACCCAGCGCGGCGGCACCTCCCTGCTCGGCTCGAAAAATATGCGAGCGGTCTCCCAAAATCATCTCATCACCACGGCCACAGTGACTTAGAACCGAGATCAGGTTGCCCATCGTGCCACTAGCGACAAAGACCGCAGCCTCCATCCCCAACATCTCCGCCACCATCGCCTCAAGTTGGTTGACCGTTGGATCTTCGCCATAAACATCATCACCCACCTCTGCTGCGTCCATTGCGGCGCGCATGGCAGCGGTTGGCTTGGTTACGGTATCGCTACGCAGGTCTATTACTTGCTTGCTGCTATCACTCATCTGCATCTCCCTAGGTTAAATTCGCGCCATTGCTTAACTCTGCCTACTGCGGAATCACTTACACCACTGCCATGCGGCCCAAAGCTCACGCGGCCAAAAACTTGTCCATCGCGCCAAAAAGCCGCCGCATATCTTCTTCGGTGACTTCACCCATATGCGCCAGCCGGAACGCCTTGTCCTTAAAGACACCATAGCCATTGGAAATCTCCATCTCCTGTTGCGCCAGATATCTATTCAAGGCTTCCACATTGATCTGCAAGTTATTGGTGACGTTTGTCACTGTGGGCGAGCGATAGCCTTCCTCTGCCGCCAATTCAAATCCATGATCCAATGCCCATTTTTGTGTGAGTTGCGCAAGATGATGATGGCGGGCAAAGCGCACCGGCAACCCCTCGGCAAAGATATGGTCAAGCTGCACACTCAACGCGCGCATCAGCGTAATCGCGGGTGTCGAAGGCGTCGTATTTTTCTTCAAAGACTTCTCCAAGTTCAAAAAGTCGTAATACCAGCCTCGCCCGCTCACCTGTTGCGCTCGCTCTAATACCCGGTCATTGGCGGCACAGAAAGCCAATCCCGGTGGCAACGCCAAAGCCTTTTGCGACGATGTGAGACACAGATCCAAATCCCATGCATCAAATGGAATCTCTGTTCCGGCAAAAGAGGATACTGCATCAACCAAGACCAATGTCTCTGGGCTCATCGCGCGCACTATCTTTGCAATCTCGCCAACCGGACTGGTAACACCGGTGCTCGTCTCGTTGTGCACCACGGTAATCGCATCCACCGGGCCATCCGCTAACGCCTTCTCCAAAGCTTCGGCGACCATCGCAGGTTTTACGGCTGTATTCCATGCAACATCGACACGAATTGTCTCTTTGTCACAGCCTTTCGCCGCATCGTGCCAACGCTGGCTAAAGGCCCCATTGACAAAGTTAATCACACGCCCGCGTACGGTGTTGCGAATCGATGCTTCATGCAGCGCCGAACCAGACGAAGCCACAATATAGACACGTGATTGCGTAAAAAAGAGTGCCTTGAGT
>CAMPHP010000042.1 GCA_946885925.1 uncultured Litorilinea sp. | reverse complement strand
GTAAAGAGCGTGCGGAATCCGTCTAGCTGGGGCCCAAGTTGTGTTGCATCTACAGGCGTCTCAACAAAACGAATCTGTCCATGTGAACGCTGTGCAGCAGCACGCATCCCCGGAAGATTGGGATAGAGATCAGTGAGTACAATCTCTAACGGCTGAGTAGAATCCTGATCGAAATAGCGATAGAGTTGGAGCCACGGCCCCCCACCCCCAGACCAAAGATCAATAATTCGTCGCGTTTGGCTCTGCTCAAATGCTTGACGCAGTTTGGGCAGGATGTTCTTATATTGCATACCCCAAATCGCAATGATGTTCAAACAGTCCGTCGCGCCATCGCGAACCGCGGCAGGACACCAGGGTTGTTCGTGAATCTCCACTAGCTGTAATCGCGCCATCATGCGGCTACGATAGACGATGCTGCCCCATCAGTCTGTTAGAGACCTCCCTGATCTATCCCTCCATTTTCTGCACCATTCTGTTGTATTTGGCGCTCCATCTCTCGGATGATCTTAGCAACACTACGCAGCGCGCGGCGACGGGCACGGTTGTAGGTTCCTTCACCAATATAGAGCCGCGCCATGATGTCCCGCGTGAGTTGTCCTTGCAGATAGCTGTCGCGCAAAATGAGATAGTGATGCCACTCGCGTGAGGGTACTTCCGAAGCGGGTGACTCTGCCCCGGCTGGGCGCAGTTGCTCCACAGCACGCAGCAACAAGGTATGCAGCGCCTTACCTTGATCCAGATAGGTGACCACTGCCACTTTTGGTCCAGCACCGTCTGCACCCGCAGCCACAGGCAAATAGTGGCTCACCACCTGCAACTTGGCTAGTTCGTGCTCGCCAAGGTAGGCATAGTCATGCAGGTGGCGCAGCGCATCTTCTGTGAGCGTAGTCATGGTCTCCTCATCTATATCGGATGGTGAAGATGGTACGGCAACCCGGCCTACAACTAATTGCTGTACTTGCTGCTGCAAACTCCTCTCCCGCTCCCGATACTCCTCCATAACCTGCTCGAGGTGCTGCACGCGGCCCTCCTGCTGCATGTATGATTCGATCATCACCGCTAGCTGGTGCGCCACTGTTTCGAGATAATCCAGATCCTCCGAGCTATACGGCGCGCCGGAAAGCTTGCTACCCAGCACCAGTGCGCCATTTTGCGTCAGGTCGTCCGCAAGTGGAACCAGCATTGCCATTGGCTGAAGTTCCTGACGGGCAGGCTGCTGCGAAGCCAGTAGATCGATCGGCTCGTTGGCTTCTAGGATGTGAGTGGCAAACTGCCGGTCACGCCAACGTGCGTCATTGCTCACGATCACGTTAAATTGCTCATCGGAAGAGCGACGAATGGCGATAAATCCCTCACGCGCGCCGATGGTCTCGCAAACCGTTTCCAGCACAAGATAAAGCTGGTCAGTAAGCGTATTCTCTGCCCCTGCCTCTCTGGCGAGTGAGCGCAAATCCGTTCGTAACTGGCGCAGATGGCCGCGGTAAAAGAGGCGGTCGAGGATCGTGCGCCCGCCATCGCTCAGCGTATGGGTGATAACGGCACAGATCAGGAAAATAGCCAGTGCCGAGAGGCTAATCGCCCCGGCTGTCCATAGGCTCACCGCGACGACTGAATAAACAAGCGTAACCACGCCGACACCCACACTGCTATACAAAGCATCGCGCTGGATTGAACGACCTTCAAGCAGCGCATCGTACTTAACAACGCCATAGCCGAGCAGAATAATACCCGTACCCAAGATGGCGTAGCTTGGAAATCGGGGGAGGTTCCAATCTAAATAAATGCCAAGCGCAGCATAAAGCCCCCCAACATAGGCGACAGCGGTTGCCACCAGCAGATGGCGCAACTGGTGACGCAAGAGTGGCAGCCGCATCTGCGCCCGCGCCTGATAAAAATTCCACATCGTCCACGGCGGCAGGATAATGAGGAGCGCCAAAAAAAGCACATAGGAAGGGCTCTGTTCGGGATAGAGTGTCGAGCCAAAGCGGCGGCTGGTATCCAGAATTTGGAAAAGGGTCAACGCATAGCACAACAAGATGATCACTCGCCCCAATGACACCTGCCAACGAGCCAATGCGCCGCTTTCCACACGCAGATCGTGGGAGAGATGAAACCAGAATGTAGGGGCAAACTTGATGCCTTGGGCAAGCCAGAGCAGCCAGATCAGCCCACCATAGCTAGGATTACTGGCTTGCAGCACATCAAAGAGAAACCAGAAGCCAACAGTCCAGACAGTAAGCGCTGCGAGCCATACCCGCTGCGAACGACCTGCACGCGTCACTAAGAAGAGGCCCAGCCAAAGGGCAACAGTAATCGTTGCCAGCGTAATTGCCGTCGTGAGGGAATAGAACCATTGAATCATGTGTCAGGCTCCACAGAAACTCTACAACCTAGGTAGCGATTCCAACGACCAACTAGAGTGCATCGATGAATGGAACGGGGGCGAACCTAATAGGTTGTCTACCCGGCGCATTGTAGGGAGGTGGAGAAATTGCCCAATTGGGGCTATGTCTGCATGACACAGTAGGGCATATAGGACTTGCAACTATAGATAACACAACGCGGCACCAGTTGCAAGTAGCAGTATCACGAACGTATTGTGCTAAAACGCGCCTTGGATAATACAAATTGCCAACAATACAGGAAAGAAAGTCCCTGCACTATTGGCAATCGCCTTACTGTATTCTATTTTATTCTATTTTCGGCAAAACTACTACCAGGCTGTCCAGCCACCATCCACCAGAATGTTCTGACCGTTGATATAGCTGCCCGCCTCACTCGCCAACAGCACCACCAACCCCTTGATCTCCTCTGGGCGTCCCATACGCCCCATGGGCGACTTGGTCTCGAGACGCGCCACTAGCTCCGAAACAGGGCCGCTTACACGCGGCGGCGGGAAAGGCCCAGGGCTGAGCGTATTGACACGCACATTGTCCTTGGCCCAATAGACTGCCAAGTGGCGGGTCAAGTGAACCACTCCACCCTTTAGCCCGTGATAGTTGGGTGGGCTATTCACTGGCAGATCTGTGTACGCATCAGGATAGGAGGCAACCACGCCATACATGCTGCCAATGTTGATAATTGACCCAGGTGCTTGACGTGCACGCAGATGGTGTACGACCTCGCGCGCCAGCAAAAAATAGGCTGTCACGCCCGTATGATAGGCGCGATCAAAATCCTCTGCCGTAGCTGTGTCAATCTGCGGCGCAGTCCCACCATAGGCGTTGTTGACCAACACATCGATCCTGCCTAGTCGCTCTACAACCGTCTGTACAAACGCGGGAATTGTATCCGTATCACCCTGGTCAAAACCAATACCCACATGACCGCTCCCTGGCAAGGTTGCGGCAAATTCCTCGGCTTGCTCGGCTTTGCGGCTTGTTACGACCAACGTTGCCCCAGCCTCCGCCAATGCACGGCTCATGGCCGAACCCAACCACCCTGCTGCACCAGTGACAATGGCAACCTTGCCACTTAGATCAAATAATTGCGGAATTGTACGTTCTGACTCTGCCATAAAAATGCTCCGTTTAGGATTGAGGCGCTCAGGAATGAGTCGATTGATTAGAGGTGGATAGATAGCTCTCCAACGTCTGCGTCACTTGCGCCAATCCCTCGCCCGCATGCACGCGATGAATACGACGCAGCATAATCACAACACCATCGCGTTCAGCCGTGACCGCTGCAATAGGCTTGCCAGCGAAGTCGGTAATTTGCCCCAACGTCTCTCCCTGCTTTACATGTTGAAGCAGTTCGACCGATGCACGAAAAAATCCCGACACAGGCGCTACGGTAACAATATCCAAGTTGCCATCGCCCACCAAATGCACCGGATTGGTCGTGACCTCTGGCTCGCCATTGAGCATCCCCAGGTGGCGCATCAGGTTCATGATGCCTCGGCTAAAACAGGCGACATCTTGCGGACGTGCATAGCCGCCTCCTGGCGCTTCCGTATAAAGACACGGCACACCCAAGTCAAGCGCGGCTGAAAGGCTGCGCCCTGGTGGTATAGGCAGCGGATGCCCCCAGATCACAGGTGCGCCAAATGCCTCTGCTGCTGCTCTCATTTGCTGCCCAAGTTCGCTCTCGTCGTAGGTATAGCCGATCAGCGTTGGAATCTCAGCAGCAACACCACCGCTATGTAAGTCCAACAAGAAATCTGCATGGCGAAAAAGCTGTTCGGTCAATGCGTAGGCAATTCGTTCGGTCACAGTACCATCCACTCGCCCCGGAAAAACACGCGCCAGATTCAAGCCATCAACCGGGCTGCTACGCAGAGCCGCTTCATACGCTGGTACATTGCAGACCGGAACCATGACCACTGTTCCTGCTAACGCGGCGGGCTCAATCTGACTATATGCAACGGGAATCGCCTCAATGCCCTCATATTCATCGCCATGCACACCTGCCAGCACCACCAAGGTCGGCCCTGGCTTCTCGCCTGTCACTGTCAAAAGTGGCAACTGCCACATACCACCATCAGCCCGCGGAGATACCTCCAACCATCCCGTACTCTTCTCGCCACGGGGCAATGCTGCTACATCAAAATCGGCCATTCGTGCTCATTTCCCCAGTTTGCGCCAACTGGCGCATTGCTTGTCCTACAATGTCCATCCCCACCCGTTCGCTCCACGCAGCCAATAGCTGCCGGGTGATTCCCCCTACCTGCCCATCGCCTACAGGCAAGCCGTTGATGCGCGTGGCAGGCATAATGCAATAGGGTGTGCTCGTGAAAAATGCCTCGTCTGCTGTATAAATATCATAAAGCTGAAAGTCCACGACCTCCGTCGGAATGTTTAGCTCAGATGCTAGTTCCAATACCGTCGCCCGCGATACACCTGCCAGTGCATTGCGTGCCGGTGGCGTCTTGAGAACACCCTCGCTGACAATAAAGAAGTTGCCTCCCTTGTTTTCAGCCACATTGCCATCCACATCGAGCAAAATTCCCTGCGCTTGTGAATCAACTAGCTTTACTTCCATCTCCGCCAATGTATAGGCCATACGGCTGCGGTTCTTAATGCGAGCATCCAGCGACTGCGCGGGTATGGCGCGGCTCATCGGCGTCACGGCATGGCAGCCCTCTTCGTAGAAGCGTGCCCAATCCGTGAGGATCATCGGCTGTGTAAAGATAATCACCGTGGCTTGCGAGCGCTGCTTGGTCGGGTCAGCCCCTGCCACCGACCGCCCGCGCGAGATATTGTGCACAATCCACACATCTTCATCAACAGGCACATACGCCAGATTCTTCTCCAACACAGCCAACGTCGCCTCCGTGAGTTCGGTTGGTGTCAGACCCGGATCTATGCGTGTCACCTTGAGTGATTTATAAAGACGGTCGATATGTTCTTCCAACTTGAAGGGTATATGGCGAAATGTACGCGTCGACTCGGTAACGGTATCCCCCAACATCACCGCCGAGTCGAAAACTGAAATCTTAGCTTCATCTGGCGCAAAGTAGGAACCATTAATATAAACCTGGTGCTTCGTGGCATCATGTGGCGCATCATGTGGCATAGTTCAGCTCCTTACTAGTCCACTGGTGAGAGCTTTATCGCGAATCAGCAAACGTCTGCTCGAAAAGAGGAAACAAAAGACGAGATGGCTTAATCGTCCCAACGGAACATAACGCCCAACCAGCCTTCGCCCCCTTGCACCATCTGTTCATAGAGTTCCGGGGCCTGTGAGTAGTCCACTACATGGCTCACCAGTGATTCCACCTGGAGCGCCCCCCGCTGAATCAAATCCCAAATCACCTGGCGATTGCGTGGTCGCGACCAAGGCCAATAGGGGTGCGGTTCTGCCAAACCTGTCTGGTATGACCCCACGATCTTAATCTCGCGGCGCAGCAGCTCATGCGAGTCAATGCTGACAGAACCAGCAGTGGCCCCTACCAGAACGATTCTGCCGCGGTCGGCTGCGGCCTTAAGCATGGCGGGATAATTGCCGATAGAGGAGGTAGCGTGAATCTGCACATCGGCTCCAGCATCAGGCGGCAATCCTGGCAACGCGCCACGATAGCGCCAGGGCGAACGGGTCGCCTCACGGATCGCTGCCACGGCATCCGTTTCTGCAACGTTCACTGTATGGCTTGCACCCAGCGCCATTGACAATTCCAACCGCGCAGGCACCATATCCAGCCCGATCACCGGATACGCACCCGAAAGCCGCGCCAGTTGCACCGCCAACAGCCCGATCACACCTTGCCCATGCACAGCCACCGATTCACCAATCTGGATCTGTGCGCGACGGATGCCATGCAGAGCAACGTCACCCAGCATACAGAAGGATGCTGGTATGTCCTCTAGGCCATCAGGAATGCGCTCCAACATATATTGTTGGGGGATGGATTCGCGCGCGTCTGCCAACCCTGGGGTGACCAACCAGTGGCTTGTGTGGTTGGCCCCACATAGCACTCGTTCCCCAATCTCCCATCCTTTCACATCCTTGCCCACCGCGGCGATGCTGCCGATCGCGGTGTAGCCTAGTCCCGCGTTGGGAAAATTGCCAGGAGGCGCACCCCGGCGCTGGCGGATCGTATTCACCTCTGTCCCTGCCGAAACTTGCGTCACCTTCACCCGTACCAAGACCTGATCCGGCCCTGGCTCCGGGACCACAAACTCCTCAATTGTCACGCTGCCATCAGCCTGTAATACGGCGCGCTTGCCTTCCACGAACATTACCTTCCAGATTCTGCCATTAGAGAGTGGTTGTTAGGCGGGCATGGAGACGGCCAAGGGCAGATTCACACGCACATTGCCCTGATGATGTGACTTGAGAATCGCCAACATGATCTCCAATGTCTTGCGCGCCTCGCGAGCGGAGGAAACCAGAGGCGTTCCATTCTCCAACGAGTCGATCAGTTCAGCGACCGCGGCCAACTGGTGGGTAAACATATACTCACCTGCGGGAATATTGGCGTACGACCACTCGTAATGGTTAATGCCACGAATGAGCGTCAAACCTCGGTCGGAGACTTCCAATCGCCCATTGTCAAAGGTTAGGTCAAATTGTGACCCTGGCATTGGCACTTTGATGCTGTTGTAATACGCACGTACACCATTGGCAAAGCGGATATAAGCCGAGGCTGCCGGGTCGGTCTTTGGGTCATGACCTCCATCACTCTTGTATTCGGTGAAATGGTCGAACCCTTCTTCCAATTCAGCAAAGACCCAAATGGGATCGGATTCGGCAAAGAAGACAATCATATCGAGCATGTGCGTGCCATTGCGAAAGAGCATGGAGCGCGGGCTGACTATATTGGAAACAATGCTGCGTAATTGTCCCAACTCTCCCTGTCGCGCCAGTTCGCGCGCCTTCTGAAAGATCGGTGACCAACGCCGCGTATGTTCAACCGAAAGCAGCACGCCGTTGGCCTCAGCAGCAGCAATCATCCGGTCGGCATCCTGCAATGTGGTAGCGATAGGCTTCTCACACAGAATTGCCTTTGCTCCACCCTCGGCAGCCTCAACCGTGATATCGGCGTGAAGATGGTCGGGCGTGACAACGCTCACGAGGTCGGGTTGCTCTTTACGCAGCATCTCGCGGTAATCGGTGTAAAGTCGCACATCGGGCCATACATCGCTCCAGCGTGTGCGAAAATCCTCAAGAGCCTGCGGGCGAATATCACAGACTGCCGTCACCTCGGTTGCCGGATGGCGATGATAGGCGGCTGCGTGCGAACGGGGCATTGCACCAAAGAGAGGCGTACCGGAAGGGTCAGTAGGGCGGCTTGCTCCAATGTTGGTCAAGCCAACAATAACGGCCTTATAAGTTTGCATGAGTTATGCTGCTCTCTACGCTAATATCCTAGGTTAATAGACCAGGCGAATACACGAGCTAATCTAGTGGGTGAATGTGATGATACAATGTGATGATACGACTGCCTGTTATGCTGTCACGGGCACTTCAATATCAATGCGCTGCCCTGTGCGGCTAGACTCATAGGCAGCGTCAACAACGCGGGCCACAATCAAGGCATCTTCCCCCGTCGTCCACGGCGTTGTGCCAAACTGTGCACTCTCAATAAAGCGGCGGATAAACGCTTCACCTGACTTGCCACCATAGGCTGGAGAAGTGCCGTGGACAAATTGACTATTCCATTGCGGTGCGCCAGCCCAGTCAGGATGAGCAGTCTCCACCTTCATCTCTGAGGGTGCACCCGGTGCGCCCCAATGAATGCGTCCCAAATTGCCATTGATACCGACATAGGTGTCATAACCAGCAGCGTTATGATAGCCACCCCCACTAAGCGATAGAACATACCCGGCATGGATCGACGCCACTGCACCCGACTTGAGCCGCAGCGATAAGACGGCGATATCCTCTACGTCAATATTTTCGCCGCTGCGCGTGGCAACCTCAGCTTGTACCGAGACAATTTCATCTTGGGTCATATAGCGCAAGAGGTCAATGTAATGGCACCCCAGCCACGACAACATGCCGCCGCCAGCCTTCTCTTTGCTAAAGAGCCAGCCTTGCGGATTGCGGAAGCGCACGCTCGTCGTAATCATGCGCATCTCTACCGACATCAGCGACCCCAAGGCTCCTGTCGCCACCACACGTCGCGCTTCTTGCACCACGGCATTGGCGCGGTTCTGATAGCAAACGCCCAATGTCACGCCCGCTCGCTTGGCTGCTTCAACGACCTGAATCGTTTCGGCAGCGTTGCGCCCAATCGGCTTTTCCGCCATCACATGCTTACCCGCCTCAATACAGCGAGTAAATAGATCCCGTCCCAAGTCATTTTGAACCGCCGCAATCACGAAATAGAGTTCTCGCTGAGCCAACATCTCATCTAAATTGGTGTACGTGCCAACCACCTTATCAGGCAGTTCTTTGCTCACGCGTGCCAAAGCTTCAGCGCTGGTATCCCAGAGTAAAATTCGTTCAACTTCGGGAAGTTGTTGCAGCGTGCGTAGATGGCCCAGCGAGTGGGGATGCTCCACCCCCAACAATGCGGCAGTCACGGGGTTTAGCTTCTTAACGTCAGTCACACGGTTGTCCTTATCTAGATCTAGCTCGTTTGGATTTAGCCAATTGGATGAGGATGTACTGCTTCTGCGGGAAATAGTCGGCAAACACCTCAGAAAAAGCTCATAGCTTCCTCTGTTATTCCCTCCACTATTCCAAAGTCATGCGTGGATCCAGCGCATCGCGCAATCCATCGCCAATAAAGTTGATGGCAAGAACACATAGGCTGATCATCAGCCCTGGTGGAATCCACAGCCACGGAAAGGACTCGATGATCTGAATCGATTGTGCCTCGTTGAGCATATTGCCCCAGCTAGGCGTAGGCACTTGCACCCCCAACCCCAAGAAACTCAAGCTCGCCTCGGTCAGAATCGCACCAGCAATACCAAAACTACCCGCTACCGTAATTGGCCCCACGATGCTGGGAAAGATATGGCGCGACAGGATCCGGCCCTCGGGTATTCCTGATGCCTTCGCAGCCAGCACAAAATCAACATGGCGGATCGCCAAAACTTGGCTGCGCACAAGACGTGCCACACCTGTCCAGGAGATAATACCAATAGCGAACATCACGTTACGCAGCCCTGGCCCGACAATCGCCACAATGCTGATGAGGATGACGATAAGCGGAAAAGCCATGACCGTATCGGTGATGCGCATGATGATCGCATCTGTTCGTCCGCCAAAATAACCAGCAATCCCACCCAACACCGTGCCGATCGTCATAAAGATCACCACAGCAACAAGTCCTACGGCAATCGAAACGCGCCCGCCATAGACAACGCGGCTCAGGACATCACGCCCAATTAAATCTGTACCAAGCAAATGCTCGGCACTCGGCGGTTGGCGTACTGCGCGCAGATCGGTTCTCTCTGGCGGAATCGGAGCGACAATCGGAGCCAGCGGGAAGGCAACCAAGCTCACCACCACCATAAAGATCAGCCCGATCACGGCCATCCGGTGGCGAAAGAAACGACGTATCGCGCGCCTCCCCGGTGACTCAATCTCGCTGCGCTTCGCCTGCAATGGGTTCAGCTTCACACCTGCAATATTGGTTGATTCAACTTCATTTTGTACAGCCATCTGTCACCTACAAATCGTCCTACTCATATCGCACACGCGGGTCGGCGATGGCATAAGTCAGATCAGTAATAAGATTGCTAACGACGATCACCAGTGCCGAAATCAAGACCATGCTCATGACCAGCGGAATATCGCGCGTGGTCACACCATCTAGGTAGAGACGACCCATCCCAGGCCAGTTAAAAATCGTCTCAATCACGATGGCCCCACCAAAGAGGCTCGGCAACCGCAGCCCAATAATGGTGATCACAGGCAGCAGTGCATTACGCAGCGCGTGGCGCGTTGTCACGAGGAAGGGAGGCAAGCCCTTGCTGCGCGCTGTCGTCATATAATCCTGGCGAATCACATCCAACATGCTCGCCCGCGTATAGCGCATAATCGACGCACAACTTTCAATTGCCAGCACCAGCGCAGGCAAAGCCATATGGTAAAGGATGTCCAGCACTCGCCCAACGGGTCCGAAAACTTGACCAGGCGTGGAATAACCGCTCGTGGGGAACCAGCCTAGCTGCACGGCAAAGACATAAACAGCGGCAATGGCAGCGAAGAAACCCGGAATGGAAATGCCCATAAAGACAAAGCCGGTTAGCGTATAGTCCGCCAGCGAGTATTGGCGTAGCGCAGAATAAATCCCCAGCGGCATGCCAATCACAACCGCAAGCACGATTGCCACAAACATCAGTTGCAGGGTGGCTGGCAGCCGGTACCCGATCTCCTGGGCAACCGGCTGACCACTGAGAATGCGCGTACCCAAGTTTCCCTGGAGAAGTTCGCCGAGCCAACGCACATAACGCACAGGGGCGGGCTGATCCAATCCATACTTGGCGCGCAACGCTTCTGTGTCAATATCGCCAGCGCTCCCCTCGGCTCCCATGAGCAGGCCGGACACCGCATCACCAGGAGCTAATTCCATAAACGTAAACGTGATGATCGTAATACCGATTAATACAGGTATAGATTGAAGAATTCGGCGTAATAGATAGCGACTCATAATTAGATATTGTTCATGCGATGCGGCCCTGATCGCTCAGAGCCGCACCGCACCCTTCTAGATTACCAAAACGGGACTACACACGCTTCAACTGGACAATCACTTAAGAACCACCCTTAAGGAACCACGTCTCAGGATTGCGTTCCGGCCACACAA
>CAMPHP010000041.1 GCA_946885925.1 uncultured Litorilinea sp. | reverse complement strand
CTGCGCTCGTTCTCGTGACGCCTTTCACTCAAAAGGCGTCGCGTTTTTTGCGTTAGGTGGTTCATTCTGTAAGGAGAAACAACATGGAGCTAACCGGTTTCGATTTTGCGATTGGCATTGGAGGTGCAGCCGGGCAGGGCATTGCCACGCCCGGTAACATTCTAGCGCGCATCTTTGTGCGTCGCGGCCTGCATCTCTACGCCTACAATGCCCATCAATCCATCATTCGTGGCGGGCACATCTTGCTCACCTTTCGTGTGGCAAATCACCCGATCTACACGCACGGAGACAAGCTTGACCTGCTGCTCTGCCTGAACCAAGACACAATGACCCGCCACCTGCGCCACATGGGGCCAGGATCGTGGGTGCTCTATAACAGTGACGACATTGTGCCTGGTGAAGCCAGCCAAGGCGTCCACCTCTGCCCAATGCCGATCAACGACCTCACCAACAAATCCAGAAATAAGGTGATGCAAAACACAGTGGCGCTAGGTGCGATCCTCGCCATCATGGGAACGGATTTTGCGACACTGGAAACTATCTTGCAGCGGGAATTTGGACGCAAGGGACAGGATGTCGTAGACGAGAATGTCGGCGCAGCGCGCGCCGGTTTCGAGTACGCCCAGGCAAATTTCCCTTCGATGATGCAACCTGTGCCCACTGGCCCAAAACCCTTGGCGGTTTGGGCTGGCAACGATGCATTGGCGATGGGTGGCGCGGCCGCAGGCGTGAAGTTTTACAGTGCCTATCCCATGAGTCCCTCCACAGGCGTATTACACTGGATGGCAGCCAACGCACGCGACCTGGGCATTATCGTACGCCAGGGTGAGGATGAACTCTCTGTTGCCAACATGACCATCGGCGCGGCGCACACAGGCTGCCGTGCCATGTGCGCCACCTCCGGCGGCGGTTTTGCGCTGATGACCGAGGCCATTGGCATGGCTGGCATCATGGAAGTGCCCGTGGTCATTATCAACGTACAGCGCGCAGGCCCCTCCACAGGTGTCCCCACCAAGACAGAACAAGGCGATCTCTGGCAAGCGCTGGGGGCAAGCCAAGGCGACTTTGAACGCTTCATTGTTGCGCCCACAGATGCGCTCGATGCGTTCAACACGATTGCCGAACTCTTCAATCTAGTAGACAAATGCCAATGCCCCGGCATTGTTCTCACCGACTTGCTCATCTCCGAAGGAACCTTCAGCGTTGATCCGGACGCCATCAACATGCACCCGAAGATCGACCGGGGTGCACTCCTCGCGCAGCCAATGGCGATGAACGGGAACAATGGCGCACACGCAACTGATGGGGCAAATAATGCTGATAGTGCAGGCAGTGCAAGTGGTGCGAATGGCGCAAACGGGTACCAGCGCTATCTTGATACTGAGACTGGCATCTCGCCGCGCGCCATCCCTGGCATGGAAGGCTATATCTATGTTGCTGCCTCCGACGAACATGACGAAGAGGGTATTCTGATCAGCGACGAGTTCACCAACCCGATTACGCGGCGCAAAATGGTCGAAAAGCGGGCGCGCAAGTTCCAGTATGTTGCCCAAGACGTACCAGCCCCGCAACTGGAAGGCCCAGCAGATGCCAGCGTCACCCTGGTTGGCTTTGGCTCGACCTACGGTGTCATCAAAGAGGCCACTGGCCTTTTGGCACAACAGGGAATCACAGCCAATCATCTGCCCATCAAGTGGATTGTGCCTTTCCATGCCGAACAAGTCAGCGAAATCCTCGGCAACGCCAAGCGCATCGTTGTGGTGGAAAACAATTACTCAGGCCAGTTTGCCCGCTATCTGCGCAGTGAAACTGGCATCGCCGCCCACGGTCATATCCGCAAGTATGATGGCGAACCTTTCCTCCCCCATCACATCGTCGAAGCCATACAGGAGCAACTTGCTGGCAAGACCGACCGCTCTGTCCCCGTTCAAGAATTTATCGTCTAGGAGATCACACGATGGCAATCCCCACCAAACCAAAGGCCAGTGGTACCGCGAAAGCAACGGAAAAGCCAGCTGGGCAACTTGACGTGAAGGATTTCAAGGGCAAGGTCAACCCAGATTGGTGTCCTGGGTGTGGCGATTTTGGGGTCTTAAACTGTGTACAGCGGGCGTGTGCCGAGCTAGGACTGCGCCCACACGAAATCCTCACCGTAAGCGGCATCGGCTGTTCATCAAACTTCCCAGGTTACTTCAACTCCTATGGCATGCACACCTTGCATGGTCGTTCATTGGCCGTGGCAACGGGTGCCAAAATGGCAAACCATGAGTTGACTGTGATTGTAACGGGCGGTGATGGTGATGGCTATGGCATCGGCGGCAACCATTTCCTGCACACTGCGCGCCGCAATGTCGACCTCACCTACATCGTCATGGACAACCAAATCTACGGCCTCACCACCGGACAGCTTTCGCCTACAGCTATCGAGGGCATGAAAACCAAAAGCTCCCCCTATGGCAGCATTGAGGTGCCGGTGAATCCGATTCTGACTTCGATCATGGCTGGTGCTACCTTTGTCGCCCGCGGCTTTAGCGGCG
The DNA here is from genome assembly GCA_946885925.1 of uncultured Litorilinea sp. The sequence goes on along the minus strand of CAMPHP010000041.1, from coordinate 8,764 downwards.
ATGGCAAACACCTGATCGACTTGATCAAGCAGGCCATTCAGCACAAGGGCTTTTCCCACATTGATGTTTTCAGCCCTTGTGTCACCTTTAACCACGATAATACCTATGCCTTCTTCCGGCAGCGGGTCAAACGTCTGGAAGATGAGAACCACGACCCCAGCGACTGGAAGGCTGCCTGTGAAAAGGCAATGGTGTGGGGCGACACAATCCACACCGGCGTCTTCTACCACTACACTGACCGCAACTCGCTGGATGACAAGGAGCCAGTGCTCGAGGGACCACCCCTGGCATGGCGGCCCTTGGGTCTGAGCCAGGAGCAGGGCGAGAAACTGCTCAAACGCATGATGTAGCTCCCCATAATATGTCCATCTTGGCAATGCAGTTCATCCTGCCCGGTGGCTGCATTGCCCCAAGTATAGGAGGCTGGTGGAAACGAAGAGAGTAGTATAGAGGTGATAGAGGAGGAACAATGGATCGCCATACATTCGAGCTCATGGTCAGCCGCGAGATCCAGCACGCGCTCAATGAGCTTCTGCCCCTACATACAAGCACCGGTTTCGTTTCACGCGACCTGTTACAGAAGCAGTTACAGGAACTATGCGAACACATGGAAGCGGCGGCGCGCGATTATTATCTAGACAGTCTACGCACAGTGGATGACGTTGCCGATGAACTCGGCGTCAGCGTCGAGCATCTGCGCGCACTGGCGCGCCAACGCCACTCCAACTATGGCATGGGTCGCCAGTTTGGAGAGACCTGGGTCTGGACACCAGACGAGGTTGATATATTACGACCCCACGGTGAATAGCTGCTAGCAGGCACACGCCCCTGTGCGTACATGTTTTCTTTCATATTCGTACAAATCGCCGGGATTGGCAGCGCGAATCCCGGCGATTTACTCATTGTGCCCGACGTTAGCCCATTTTCAGTTTTGAAGCCCTCCACACTACATCCTCATCTGGCAAAACCCACTCCATCTTTAATACCTCCATGTGCTCCGCTTTGCCTCACGCGGGAGATCGCCTTGATATACCAACGCACAGGGAGGGATTCCTCTTGCGTCGGAATGACAGAGTGACTGAGTTTTTGGCAGTGGAACAGCGGCGGATTATCAAGACTGGCAACTTGGGTTCGGTTGGGAACCGGCATGGGAGATTAGTAGCTCACTTACCGAACTTGGCAGGAACGGCGATACAATCGAGTAGATTGGTTAGACACTTCAGGACAGACATTACGCCCCCTTGTACGTGCCCCCATTGTAAGTGACCCATTGTACGTGATAGGGTAAGTGACAGGAACAGAGATGACAGAGATTGAACATAAGTTCAAGCCTGACGAAGCGGCGACTAAGTTGAAGACCTATCTCAACCCGCTGCCGCGCTCAGTGTTCCGCCGCAACGCCTATGTACTGTTGGATGGCGAATGGCGGTTTGAACTCGACCCGGAAGATCGCGGGCTGCGAGAACACTGGTACCTAGGACATACCTACAGTGGCACAGCGAATTGGCCCCGCTCAATCGAAGCCCATATGGAAGAGATGCAAGGGAGAGGGAACACGATAATTCGGGCAGACGAAGTCATCGCCTGGTATGAGCGTGACTTTGAAGTGCCGGAGGAGTGGCTTACGCCCATATCTGAGGTACAACTCACCTTTGGTGCCTGTGGATATGAGACGCGTGTCTGGCTAAACGGGAGAGCCTTGGTCACAACCGAGGGTGAAACAGTCCATCTGGGCAAGTATACCTCGTTTAGCTATGAGCTGCCGCGTGAATGTCTACAGCCTGTCAACCGCTTGACTGTTCGTATCGCCGATACACTCGACCCCGACATCCCGCGCGGCAAGCAGGAATCCCATGTCTATAAGCGTGGCGGCATCTGGTACCAGACGATCAGCGGTCCAGTACGCAGCATCTGGATCGAACCAATTGAGCGGAACCGCCTCCGCTCACGTTTGGGCGTAATTAGCATCGTTGAGGAACGGCTCGTTGAGTTCGAACTGACCACGCGCATTCGCGACCCAGCACTTTATCGCCTTCGCATCGTTGTCTCGGAAGGTGGGGATGATATGCCGTTGGCGGTTAAGGAAGTAGAACTGCCCCTGGAACTAGGCGAACATCGCCACCACTTGGCGTTCGAGTTGCCGGGCGCGGAGCCCTGGTCACCATCTGCACCGGCCCTTTATCAGGTGGTCGCCCAACTCATCTGCCCAAGCGGTCACATTTCCCAGATCGAAGCCCGCTTTGGCCTGCGAAACATTGAGGCGCGCGGGAAGTGGGTCTACCTGAACGGCGAGCGCATTTACCTTGATGGCATCCTCTACCAGCCTGCTGCAGCCACCATTGAGGAGATGCGGCGGCATGTATTAGCGAATAATGAACTGGGCAGCAACCTGGTGCGCGTGCATATTGCTGGCATTGACCCGCGTATTTACGAATTAGCCGACGAACTCGGCATGCTCGTCTGGGTCGAGGTGCCCAGCCCGCACCGATCCAGTGCGCGCAGCCGCGCCGAACACTGGGCAGAGCTTAAGCGGCTCCTTATCCACATTGGCTCGCACCCCTCCGTTGTAATCCTAAGCCTATATAACGAAGATTGGGGCGCGCAGGACATTGCGACCAACGAGGAGACGCGTGCCTATATCGTCCGAACTTGTGCCTATCTGCGTTTACTCTATCCTCAACTACTGGTCGTGGACAATGATGGCTGGCAGCATATCTCAATCGAAGGGCGGCTCGTGTCGCATCTGCTTACTGCCCATTTGTACCAGACGCATCTTGATCGCTGGCGTGAGGTGCTTGACAAGTTGGTGGCAGGAGAACTCGATCACGTAGCCGTGCTGCCGCTTGTCATTTGCGATCCCTTTTTCTATGGTGGGCAGGTGCCGATTGTGGTGAGCGAATGGGGCGGCTTCGGTTTCTCGATGTATGGCGGCCCGGAAGAGTTTGAAAGCCGCGCAGATCGTATCCGTGCCTTCAAGCAAGAACTGCTCAGTCGTCCAATTGCTGGCGATGTGTATACGCAGGCTACGAGCGTTGAAGAGGAGACCAACGGCCTGATCGACGCGCGCACGGGCGAACTATTTGTTCCACCTGGGCTGCTCTCCTCTGATGCCATTGATTAGGGGAGTATCAACCCTACCTCCGCCCTCCCCAGTTTGGTTTTGGCATAAAGGCAATCTCCACGGCTTGTTAGTTAGCACAAGTTGCCACGTTTTGGAATACTCTGTTCTGTCATGCTGCCTGTACTGTAAGGATCCGCATCCCCCTGGGCCAATGTGGGCAGAGAGATGCGGATCCTTACAGGGTGACAGAGCAATGCGTCCGTCATGCCGCAGGCATCTCTCTGGGCAGCGCGGCGGAGCAGAGAGACCCCTGCGGGGTGACAAGGTACGTTGGTCTGTCATGCTGTAAGCATCTCTCTGGAGCGCAGCAGAGCAGAGAGACCCCTCCGGGGTGACAGACTTACTGAATCCTCCACAGCAGAATATCGCTAAGCTACGATCCAAGTAAGATACGATCCAAGGTGGCAACTTGCGTTAATTACTTCAGGCAGATGTCTATTGTGCCTTGTTGCGGTAAACTAACGCAAGTCACAATCCAATCTTTCACCCCTAACCCCATCTCAAACATTCCAGGTGTTCATCCTATGAAAATTACCCATGTTGAGATTTTTGTGCTCGGCGATCCAATTCCTGACCGCGCCATTGATATGGCACGCGTGGATGGGCTGGCCTTTGTGCGTATCCACACCGACGAAGGCATTACAGGTCTTTCAGAGATCTTCACCGTACCCCCTGGCGTAGCTCGCGCCGTACTGGATGGCCCAGACTCTTTTTTGGGACACCTGCTCATTGGTGAAGACCCCATTCACCCCGAACGTATTTGGCAGAAACTGTACAACAGTATGCTCCACGGTAACCGGCGCGGCTGGGTGATCATCTGTATTGGTGCAGTAGACGTGGCCTTGTGGGACATTTACGGCAAAGCAGTAGGCCGTCCAGTCTACGAATTGCTGGGTGGTGCGGTACGGGCGAGCCATCAAATTGAGAGTGAAGCCCAACGGCAAGAGGTTGTCCCCTACTGCACGATTGTCTCCGATAGCTGGGATCGGGAGAGCGTGCTGAAAGAGCAAGTGGAGCGAGTGGTACGGCTGCGCCAATTGGGCTATCGAGCTTTCAAGATTGAGCCGATGAAGCAACCAGCCGCGACCATCATCGAATTAACACGCCGCACACGCGATGCCATCGGCCCGGATGATACGCTCTGCGTGGATGTAGGCTATCTGTGGAATGATGTAGGCACAGCCGTCAATGTAATCAACCAGTTGGCAGAGTTTAATATTGCCTTCTTTGAAACGCCCTTGCCTGTAGATTCTGTGGCGGGCTACGCCGCGCTCACCAGCCAAACAACCATACCCATTGCGATGGGCGAACATACCACCACGCGTTGGGAATTTCTGCAAATGATGGATCAAGGCGGCATCGGCGTGGCGCAACCCTACATGACCACCTGCGGCGGTTTAACCGAAGCCAAACGCATTGTCGAACTAGCACAGCCACGCGGCGTGTTGGTCTGTCCAGGCAACTGGTCTACTAGTGTGCTTGGCATGGCGAATATCCATCTTGCCGCCTATTCGCCCATCACACCCATTTACGAATCGGCACCTGCTGAGGTCTACTGGTCGCCATTGCGTAAAGCACTCCAAGAACTTGCTGCACCGGTGGTCAATGGCGCTGTGCGCTTCCCCACTACTCCCGGTATCGGCATTGAGTTGCCAGAGGACTTGGTGACGCATTTCTTGATTGCGCCCGGTCATGGATGGACGTATCACGACCTGCAATCGTAGCCCAAGATTGTCATCTTCTTACTTACCGTGACCTCGGCGTTTTGTTACACTCTGAATATTCCATGCCAAGAGTCACGGCAGCGTCCGTCTATTTTCCACCCGGAGGCTCCTCTCGCTCCTGTAATTGACCCTGTAATTGATACCCTGTAATTGATAAAGTCTAGAACAGGTGGCGTATAGAGGTCGTTTATTCGTTATTCAAGTCACTGACTATCGCGTCGTTGCATTCAACCATCCATCTATGAGTAATTCTGCAACCCAACCTGACCCCACGAGCAACTCCAAACTGATGAACGAAGAGATAGCCAAGACCAACCTTGAACTTCAGCGCAAAGTTGAGGAATTGAGCCGCGCCAACCAAGAGCTTGCCAATCGGGTACGCTCCCACCAGCAGTCCGAAAGCGTATTGCGTGCGAGCGAAGAGCGTTTTCGGGTCATGGCAGATTCAGCACCCGTACTGATCTGGACTTCCAACCGTGAAGGTCTGCGAACCTTCTTCAATCAATCTTGGTTGGAGTTAACCGGACGTTCCCAGGAACAAGAGTTGGGCGAAGGTTGGCTCGACACAATGCAGCAAGAGGATAGAGAACACTTTCTTTCGCTCGTTCGCTCTGCCCATCAGAGCCACCAACCTTACACGACCGAGTATCGCCTGCGTCGGGCCAGTGGCGAATATCGTTGGGTGATGGAAAACGCAGCCCCTCTCTTTGATGGAGGCGAGTTTGCTGGGTATATCGGCTCATGCACCGACATCACGGAACGCAAATACAGTGAACTCAACCAACAATTTCTAATAGAGCTAGGTGCCGAGACACGACGCCTTACCGACCCAGATGAGATTGCCAAAACGGTCACAAGCGCCATCGGCAACTATCTAGCAGTGGATTCCTGCATACTCAGTGAAGTAGATGTGGATGCAGACCGCGGCACCATCCTGTGCCGGTGGGCAGCGCAAGGATTGAGCCTGCATCATTCCTATCTCTTATCCGCGACTTCAACGCCAGAGATGCGCGCGGAAGCTCTGGCAGGGTGCGTGCTGGTTGCCCACGATACCCGCCAAGACCCACGGACCCGTGAGGGGCCTTACAGTGCCGGAGAGGTCGGGGCATTTCTGTTTATTCCTTCCTTACATGAAGGACGCTGGGTTGCTTACTTTGGCGTCTATACGCACAGCCCGCGCAGGTGGCGCGACGATGAAATTGCGATGCTGCAATCCGCAGCCGCACGCGTCTGGCCCGCGATTGAAAAGGCACGCGCGGAGGCCGCTGTACGCGCCAGTGCAGAGCAGCTACGCGTCATCACAGACGCCATACCCGGTCTCATCTCGTCGGTGGATGCTCAAGAACGCTATCAATTTGTCAATGCTGCCTACGAACGCTGGTTTGGGCTATCCCGCGCCGAAATCCTGGGACGCTCTATCCGCGAAATATTGCCAGCGAATGCCTATGCCAAGATACAGCCTTACGTAGCAGCAGCGTTAGCGGGTCAGACAGTCACCTTTGAAAATGAAGTTACGTACGTTGATGGGCAGAAAACCGTACTCACAACGTATGTGCCATACCGGCAGCCCGACGGTGTGAATTCTGGCTTTTACGCGCTGATCACTGATATCACCAAGCGCAAAAAGGCCGAAGAGGCGCTCCGGCTCAGTGAAGAGCGCCTGCGCTTGGCGACCGAAGCTGGTAGAATCGGCATCTTTGACTATGACATTCATACGGGTCAAGGAGAATTTTCGCCCATCTACCGGAAAATTACCCACTATGGGCCTGACGAACCCCTTACGATGGAGGCATGGCTGGCCCATGTTCACCCTGATGACCGGCAATTGGTTGCCAACACACAAAAGAGGGCGCGAGAGGAGGGTGCTTCCTATCAATATGAGTATCGCGTGATCTGGCCCGATGGCACATTGCACTGGGTAGAAGTCAGCGGGCAAGTGAGCAAAGACGCGCAAGGGCAAGCCTCACGCGTAACAGGAACCATGCGCGACATCACCGAACGCAAACAGACAGAAGAACGGCTGCGCTATCTGAGCGAGATCAGCCAGGTGCTAGCCTCCTCTCTTGATTATGCAACTACGTTACAGCGGGTCGCAGATCTGACCGTACCGCAGTTGGGGGATTGGTGTGTGATTGAAATGCCAGCCGCCGATGGTTCGCTAGAACTGGTAGCGGTAGCCCATGTTGATCCGGCCAAGGCAGAGTGGGCGCGCCAGTTGCGCCAGCGCTTTCCGCCTGATCCAAATTCGCCAGTGGGAGTGTATGCAGTCTTGCGTCGTGGAGAGCCTGAGTTCTACCCTGAAATTCCTGAAGAGGCACTGCTTGCCAGAGCCAAGTCCGACGAGCACCGCGCGATTATTAAAAACGTGGGGATCAAATCTGCCCTGATTGTTCCCCTCAAGGTGCGCGACCAAACGCTTGCCGCGCTTACGCTGGTCTGGTCTGAATCAAACTATCGCTATAACACAGCCGATTTGCACTTTGCGGAAGAAGTGGCGCAACATGCCGCCGTGGCTCTCGATAACGCACGACTCTATGGCGAGGCGCGCGCGGCTGAGGCCAAACTGCGGCTGCTCAATACCGAGCTTGAACAGCGTGTTGCAGAACGCACAGAAGAGCTAGCCCGTAGCAACCATGACTTAGATCAATTTGCCTACGCTGCATCGCATGACCTCAAGGCTCCCTTGCGTGCCATCGACAACCTGGCAACCTGGGTCAGCGAGGACGCAGACCCTGCCCTCTCGGCGCTATCGCAAGAACACCTTGACAAACTGCGCCGTCGCGTCAAGCGCATGGAGAAATTGCTTGACGACCTCCTGGCCTATGCGCGCGCCGGACGCATTCACCACCCGCTCGAAGTAGTAGAGACCGGTGCACTCGTCCAGGACATTATCGAGACCTTGATGCCACCCCCTGGCTTTACCATCACCTATGCCGACCCCATGCCAACCTTGATCACCGAGCGCGTGCCATTGGAGATGGTAATGCGTAATCTGCTTGGCAATGCTATCAAACATCACGACCGTCCCAATGGCAAAGTACAGATTGATGCGCGGGATCTGGGTACGCATGTCGAATTTTCCGTGAGCGATGACGGGCCGGGGATTGCCGAACAGTTCCACAACCGCATCTTTGAGCTATTTCAAACCTTGCGCCCAAGCAATCAGATCGAAGCAAATGGGATGGGTCTGGCAATTGTGAAAAAACTGGTAGAACAGTATGGCGGCACTATACAGGTAATTTCGGAGAACGACCGGGGTATCACCTTCCGTTTCACATGGCTCAAATCCAAACCCATGCCAAAGTGAAGTATTCAGGCAGCCCATTTGCTCGATCTACGCACAGTTTACATAGTAGGGTACGCCGCGCTGTTCGCCTCGTCATAGCCTAGTCGACTCTTGCCGCCATATCGTGATCGCGAGATCGGCTGTAATCTCTAGCGATGGTGCTCTTTTTCATAAGCCTCGGCTTCGGCCTTGGTCTTGTGAATCGTGCCATCGGGGTGATTTGGCGGCGAGTAGATGGTGTAAAGCTTTAACGGCTCTGATGGGGAGCCGTTGATAATATTATGTTCAGTCCCCGCCGGGATGACCACTGCTGAACCATCTTCTAGCTCATGCCTCCCTCCGTCCAACAGTGCGATCCCCTGACCAGCCTCTATTCGAATAAACTGGTCAACGTCATCATGGGTCTCCAAGCCAATATCTTCGCCTGGTTTCAGCGACATCACAACAAGCTGGCTGTGGGGTGCGGTGTAGAGTACTTCTCGGAAAAAGTTGTTCTCCAGAGACTTCTGTTCGATGTTGATTACATACCCTGCCATCTTGATTCTCCTATCTTTTCTTTTGCAAAGATATTCACAACCGGGATTTATGCCAGACTATTCCTAAAAGGCGAACATAAAACGCACGCTCTAGAAA
>CAMPHP010000040.1 GCA_946885925.1 uncultured Litorilinea sp. | reverse complement strand
ACTATGTAGAGAGTGCGAGCGACAACCGCGCCCTGACACAAGAGCATTATGACGAATTAGGTGGGGTGATTGGTTCATTACGCACGCGCGCAACGCAGGAGTATGAGCAATTACCAGATGACGCACATCGGGCCACGATGCGGCGCGTCATGCTGCGTATGGTCTCGATGGAAGGTGGCGAGTTGGCGCGGCGGCGCGTGCCCTTGTCTGAACTGGAATACCCGGATGAGCAAGAAAATAAGCAAGTCGCGGTCGTGCTTGACCGGCTGGTCGAGGCGCGCCTGTTGGTACGAGACAGTGCTGATGTAGACGAGGATGGTACGGTAGATGCCTATGTTGAGCCAGCGCATGATGCTCTTGTGCGCGCATGGGACAAGCTGTTGGGCTGGCAACATGAAGCCGCGGCATATCTGCCCGTTCAGCGACGCTTAACACAGGCGGCAAAGACTTGGAAGCGTGCAGGTAATGCCGAGAAGTCCGGCCTGCTCTGGAATAACGATCCGGGTCTTCCCGTGTTGCTTCCACACGTCTTTCAACGGTCAGGTGTCTTGGGGGATATTTGGAGCGCGGTGCAGTCATTGTGGCTCTCGGATGAAGTTAAAGAGAGACCCGACTGGCTCAATCAGGTGGAAAGCGAGTTCATTCGTAAGAGCTTGAAGCGACGGCTAACCATCCTCAGACGTATTGTCGGGATCACGTTAGTGGTCATCGTCGGACTATCCGTGTTGGCAGCCATTGCGCTTCGGCAGGCTTCAGTGAACAAAAGCGTGGCGTTGGCGTCTAGCGCACAACAGGCAATTCAGAACAAGAACTATGACCTGGCGATTGCGCTTTCCTTGGCAGCGATTGATATTCCAAGGCCACCATCGCTAGCAGTTAACGCCCTCGCTGCGGCGGCCTTTGCACCTGGAACGGAGGTCAAGCCTTTCTCTGCACATTCAGCCGCGGTGGATGCTGTTGCCCTCAGTCCTGACGGACAAACTGCAGTTTCTGCTTCGGAGGATGGTACTGTCCTGGTGTGGAATGTCCAAACACAGGAGATCTATCACCAACTGGATCGAGCAGAACCTATGCCGGTGGCGAAGGCGCTGTTCAGTCCGATCGAAACTGAAGTGCTGTTGGGTTTGGAGGATGGTGATCTCATCATATGGAACACCGCCAGCGGCGACATTGTCCACCAATTCCAGGCGCACAATGCATCCATCAGCGCAATGGCCTATAGCGCAGATGGACAGCGTGCGCTGGTGGGGGATAGGGAAGGCGCGCTGATCCTATGGGACTTGGACCAGGGGGTGCAGCTAGACCAACTCATTGGACAAGGTGAGGAGGGTTTGCCGGAGATTACAGCGGTGGCTATCAGCGATGATGGGAAAACAGCCCTCGCTGGCTCAGCCACAGGTCAATTGCGCATGTGGAATCTTGAGAGCGGTGACGAGCGTCTGCCGATTGATGGCCGTGGCAGTGGCGTACTGATGGTGGCTTTCGGGCCGGATGGCACTTATATCTTCGCTGGCTATATGGATGGGTCAGTCCGGGTGTGGAATGCCGAACTTGGTAGAGCGACAGGGGGCTTTCTCCTGTCGGAGCATACGCAAGGTATCAGCACGATGGCGATTGCACCGGATGGCACGACGTTAGTCTCCGGCGCGTGGGATGGGAGTGTCATTCTGTGGGGCAGACCAGAGGTCGGCGGTCTCATTCACTCGTTTGTGGGCCATCGTGCGCCAGTGGTGAGCCTAGCCTACAGCCAAGATGGCCGCTTTGTCCTTTCCGGCTCTATGGATGGTACTGTCCGTCTCTGGGATGTCAGTGGTCCTACGCTTGTCCGGCGTTTCTGGGTTGGCCGGTTACTAGGTGGGGGGCCTCAAATCGACACAACTGCCCATGTTGCGGTTCATGCGGAGCGTCGCCTTGCTCTCTCGGCTGCCTTTGGTGAGGTGGTGCTGCTAAACTTGGATACAGGAGAGGAGATGCAGCCGTTTCCAGTGGAGTCGGACTATCTCGCCAGTGTCGCCTTCAGCCATGATGGGCAGACGATGCTTTCCGGTCAACGCGGCTACCTCATCTTGTCGAGCCTGGAGACAGGCCAGGAGTTGCATCAATTCCATATTGAAGCAGAAAACAGTGGCCTGCCCATTCGTATGATGTATGGTCCGGACGACCAGAGTGTATATGCAGCGTTTCAGGATGGGACCTTGAGTGCATGGGTGATTGAGACAGGCGAGCAACTTTGGGAATACCATATTCCCACCGGCATTTTGTGGAGTGTCGCCTTTAGCCAAGATGGACGGTATCTTGTCTCGGGGGATGAAGATGCTGATAAGAGGATTGTGCTGTGGGATCTCCAGACGGGAAAGGAGATCCGGCGTTTTGAGAGTGATGAGGGCCACGAAGACGCGGTCTATGACGTGGTGCTGAGTGCCGATGGCACGCGACTCCTCTCCGCTTCGGCGGATAGACAAGTAATCCTGTGGGATGTAGAAACAGGGCAGCCGATCCGGCACTATGAGGGACACAGCCTCCCTGTGCGTACTGTCGCCTTTGGTCCCGACGGCAATACGATCCTCTCTGGCTCGGAAGACCGGACCGTGCGCCTGTGGGATATGGAGACTGGGGCAGAGCGTTTCCGCTTCGAGGGTCACTCGGCTATTGTGCAGGATGTGTTGCCGATCCCAGGTGGCCCGGAGCAGCCGGAGAAGTGGCAGATACTTTCGCGCGACATGCGTGGCGGGCATATTCTATGGCAACTGCCGCCGGCAGATGTGAAGGATTTGGTGACGCAGACCCATGCCAACCGCTATGTGCGCGATCTCACCTGTGATGAGCGGCGGCTTTATAACGTGCCGCCGCTCTGTGAAGGCGATTGACGAAGCACGGAACTGATGTAAAATGCGATGAAGTTGTGCGGGCTACAAGCCCCATATCATACAGGGAGACAGGTTTATGAAAGCTCGATCTCGCGGTACTACCGCTCGCGTTGTGATTAGATTGCTAATTTGTGCCATGTTTCTAGCCGCCGCAGTCGTTTCAATCGCTCCAGCTGCATACGGGACTGCCCTGGCTTCACCCGTAGCGCAGCGAACGAACCAAGATGATTTGGTCATCGAGTTGATGCAGACAGGAGTAGGCGACGATTCTGATATAGTGGAAGATAGGTTGGTGTTTCGAGTACGCGCATTTGACCCGAATGAGGGTAACGATGATGGGGATGGTATCTCGTTCGTGGATATGATCATTCTCGATGCTGACGGGAATGAGGTGCACCGCAACCGTGAGAACGATCCAGGCTATTGCGCTTTTGGCGGTGGTACACCAAACTGTACTGTGTGGGATTTTGGTGATAATGACAATAGCTGGCCGAGTGGTGAGCCATTACAGGAGGGTGAGCATACGTTGCGTGCGCGTGCACGGGCAGATGATGGTCGCGTTGCCACGCAGAATTATGTTGTGGATATTTCCTTGACGGACGGTTCGGACGATCTAGTGATTGAGTTGGTGCAAACGGGAGTCGGCAACGACTCTGATGTGGTCGAAGATAGGCTGGTGTTTCGAGTACGTGCGTATGATCCCTCAGAGGGCAATGACGACGGGGACGGCATTTCGTTTGTAGACATGATCATTCTCGATGCGGATGGAAACGAGGTCTATCGCAAGCGCGAGAACGATCCTGGCTATTGCGCTTTTGGAGGAGGTACGCCTAATTGTACTGTGTGGGACTTTGGCGACAACGACAATAGCTGGCCGGACGGTGATCCGCTGGATGAGGGCGAGCATACGTTGCGCGCTCGGGCCAGGGCGGATGATGGTCGCGTTGCTATGCAGGATTTTGTTGTCGATATCTTCCTGACAGATAGTTCAGATGACCTGGTGATCGAGTTGATGCAGACAGGTGTGGGCAATGACTCCGATGTGGTCGAAGATAGGTTGGTGTTCCGAGTAAGAGCATTCGACCCGAATGAAGGCAACGATGATGGGGATGGCATTTCGTTTGTGGATATGATCATTCTGGATGCGGATGGAAACGAAGTCTATCGCAAACGAGAGAATGACCCTGGTTATTGTGCCTTTGGAGGCGGTACGCCTAACTGTACTGTGTGGGATTTTGGTGACAATGACGATAGCTGGCCGGACGGTGATCCGCTAGATGAAGGCGAGCACACGTTGCGTGCGCGTGCGCGGGCAGATGATGGTCGCATCGCCATGCAGGATTTTGTTGTTGATATTTTCCTGACGAATTGAGGTCTATGCGTTGAGATCTGTGAGGGCCAGGCAATCATCCCGCGTGATTGTCTGGCCCTCTTTGTGTCATTCCACCCGAATTCTTGCTTAGGCCAAAAGTTCGAGCGCGTGTGCTGCGCGCAGCGCCTCGCCATGTTCTGCCTGTGCCTGGTCGGTGTCGTGGATGATCTGCGGGAAGCGGAAGTGACGCACGAGTACTTCGAGAGCAGGAATGGAGACCATGCGCTTTCGCCAGACCGCATCTACCTGGAATTCTAGGGGCACGGTGCTTAGATCTTGCTCTAGCAGGAAGCCAAAACTCTGTAATTCGTTGCCTTTCCTGGCAACAATGACTTTCCAATATTTGGCTGGAATCTGCACCAGTACCTCGCCGCGGTCGTCCTGGCCGCGAAAGGATTGGTCAGTGGGGTCGAGGACAGGCCCGGCAAAGATAGAGTATTTCTCTACCTCTGCTTGGTCAAATACTATATCTTCTAATTCTCCCCAAAGCCCATCTCGGCTCGATTGATTGAACCCTGCCACCTGTGGCGAGCAGTTGGTTAGGTGAAAGGTGTCGCCGTTGGCGCGCCGCACTTGCTCATAGCTGTCGCCCCATGTGACATCATTGCGCCGCACGATATGCCCCTTGTCAAATGCGCCTCCATCCCGGTCAAAGAAGCGATTGTGTAGTTGCTCCTGGCTGGAGATGCGCGGGTCTTCAAACCACTTCTCTCGGTCATTCGGACGCAAGCCGCCCAGCCCATCGCGTGAGTAATCACGTCCTGGTTCGGGTCTCTGTTTGGCGTGGCTAGCATCCACATTAGAAGCTGTGAAGAGTGCAATGCGCCTTGGCTTAAAGATGACCAAGGAGAAATGCTCATAGGGGATTACATGGTCGTGGTTATCTAACCGCTTTGAGACAAGTGTGAGATCGCGCACTTTGGGCAGGGGAACGCAGATGCCGAGGAAGTCTTCTTCATAGCCCTGGCGGTTGTCATAGATACTTTCATGGTAAGGCTCGACCAATCGTTCGATGGAACCGTCTCCATTTGAGCCAGTGCCGTCTACATGATCCGTGTCAAAGGTTCCCGCCGGGAGTTGGCTGCTGATGGTCGTGGGCGCTTCATTTGGCTCCAGCAGACGCAGGATACGCTGGGCCATTTCGTTGCTTGATGCGGCTTGATCCAGCCGTTCAAAGATCGCACTGATGCGGATGCCCCGGTTGGCGACAAAGTTGCATGGCTTGTTAAAGTCCGGCACTGTGCGATGGTGTAGCGCCACAGGAAACCACTCGTCATTGACCACGGGCGAGCCAGAAGAACCAGAGTTGGTGTCGGTGGAGTAGTAGATATACTGGTCTTTGCGGCCTAGGATCATGCTGTCGCGCATGGCAATCTGCTTGGGCAGGCCGTTGGCATGTTGCAGAATCGAGACAAATTCCTTTTTCAGCGCCTTGCCACTTTCACGGATGAGACGCAGATGTCCATAGTCCGCCAGCTTGCGTCCCGAACGGCTGGCAGAGGCTACGGAGATAAAGGTGAAGTCGAGATCCTCACTGGTGAGGAAGATGTCGCTTGTGAAGTCAAAGCGTTCAGTCTGCTTGAGACCGTTATCGGCATCATATTCGTACTCAAGCAGGACGTAGCTATGGCTGGCTAGGGTGGCATCGGAAATCACATGGTTATTGGTCAGCAATAGACCAGGGGCTACGAGAAAGCCAGTGCCAAAACCCATCGGGATGTCATGTTTGTTGACAATGGAGATGCGTCCAACGGCGCGCGCCGCGCGTTCGCCACGAGCCAAATAGTTGATCTGGAAGATATTAGAATCACCAATGATTCGTTCGATGGAGAAGATGTCAAAGCCTGGCGTCAACTCCCGCCGGGCTTGTAGTTCTGCTTCTCTCTCCGGTTGATTCAACTCGCGTAGCAACTCTTCGTAGTGCTGGAAGGAAATGCGATCTTCCTCAGTAAGCAGTGCGCGCCACTGTTCCAGCGAGGCACAGGGATGCTCGTCCGTCGCAGGTGTGATAGGGGCGGCGATAACTTGCCCATCATCTATGACCGCCTCTGCTAGTTCAATGGTCTCGTCGAGCGCAATGACTCGCCGCGCTACAGGCTGTGCCCGTCTCACTGGCTCCGCCAATCTCTGTAATGGTACTTGTTCGACAGGCATAGATCCCTGCATCAGCGACGCAGCGACCTCTGGCGTGCCCAGGGTACCCCTACGTCCAATCAAACTGCCTACGCCGCGTCGAGATGGAACGGGCATGGGGATTGCAGCAGGTGCTGCCGCGGGGGTGATGGTTGCGGGACGTACCAGACGTTCGATCATGGGTGACACGGGCTGGAGCGAGCGGATGCGCTCGGCAAAGCGAGCCGCAACGCGACCATAGCCAGCATTCTTGGGGTGCAACTCGTCGTGCCATCTGTTCTTTTGACTGCCCACTCGCCCCCGGCAGTCAATATGATAGAAACGAGTTGGAAAGAGGGCTTCTAGCGTTTTAAGGGCTCCGTTGAACTCGTCAATCAGAAGTTCAAGGACATCGTTCCAGAGTTCGGGTGGCACTTGGCGCTGGGTCAACGGCCCGCCTAACCAGGTTCCCTTGTCGCGCGGCAACACGTAATCATAGCCATGTGCCAGGATGGTCAGTTGGGGGAAGCTCTGGGTGACGTTGGACAGCAATGTGCGATAGTTGCCGATTATCGTTTGCAGAAAGCCGTTTAATGCGGGGCGATCTAGCAGATCAACTGCCTGCATTCCGTCTTGATAGGTTAGGAGAAAATCACGGAGGCGACCACTATGCAGCATGTCGTTGCCCCCACCGCTAATCAAGAAGAAGTCTGGCTTTTCCTGGGTGATAGCTTCCGTATACTCGTCGTTGGCGACCATCTCAATCAAGTGATGTCCGGCTCCAGCCAGCGAGAGCACGGCATAGTCCCTCATGAGGTGGTCGATTATGTCTTGGAGAAAGAACGGGTATTCAAACCAGCTATCTCCCTCGCAGACAAGCACGGGACCTTCATAACCACTTGCCCGTTTTTGGCGGTATTGTACGAGTCGTTGTGCGCGTGACAAACCATTTGCGAATGGAATCGCAGCTTCGCTTTCTTGGAGAGTGGGTGGTTGCTCGAAGGCTGCTTCATTCAGCGCCACCGCGGGCATAAAGGGTTGCGGAGCAGGATCTTCCTTTGGGCGGAAATACTTTTCTAACTCTTTTAGCGTGGCTAGGTCGTTGTGCTGCTCTGCCGTGGCAATGGCATCAGCCAATTCGTCTAATGTGCGGATCATGGGGGCCTCCTAATGAAAAAGTATCAGACGTACCCCTATCATACCCCGAAATCTATGGATTTGAACTACCAGTTTTTATCAGGTTTCCGCCTTGTGGCATGGTCAGCGTTTCGGGTACCCCCAGGGCACCCGACAAACCGCGCATTCTGTCATGCTGGAAGCATCTCTCTGCCAACCACCAGAGCAGAGACTTCTTGCGGGTGGACAGAGTGCTTACCGGCTTAGATTGTTAAATGTCATTAACCTCCAGCCTTTCTTCCTCGACAAACAGACCCTCAGCGCAAGAGCAGATTATTGCCACTCTCCGCATCGAAAAAGTGAATCCTGTTGAGTGTCAACCCGACTTGGACTTGGCTGTTTTCTTGCGGCGCGTTCTCTGGGTTCACTCGCGCCAACAACATATCGCTACCCAAGACTGCGTTCACATAGACATCTGACCCCATCGGCTCTACCAAATCCACGACGCCGCCCGCCAGTGCAACTTGGCCGTTAGATGAAGAGGCCATCGTCACATCTTCAGGACGAATCCCGCAGGTCACTTTCATCTGACCAGACCCTACTTTGGTGTTTGCCAGCAAGCGTGCCCGCAGGTCGGGTGCAAGCAGGAAGTTGCCGAAGCCAGTCTGCAAAGTCAATGCATCCTCGGTAGCTGCCAACGTGCCATCAAAGAGATTCATCGGTGGGCTACCGATAAAACGAGCCACAAACAGATTGGCCGGTGTGTTATAAATCGTCACCGGGTCACCCACCTGAAGCACATCTCCCCCGCGCATTACCACAATCCGGTCACCCATTGTCATCGCTTCTACCTGGTCATGGGTGACATAGACCGTGGTAATCTTCAACTGGCGCTGAAGGCGGATGATCTCCCGTCGCATCTGAATGCGAAGTTGTGCATCCAGGTTGCTCAACGGCTCGTCCATCAGAAAGAGACGTGGCTGGCGCACAATCGCGCGGCCCAATGCCACGCGCTGGCGCTCACCACCCGAAAGCTGGCGAATCTTGCGCTCTAAGAGCGCCTCGATCCCCAACAGCTTTGCCACCTCGCGCACGCGCTTTTCAATCTCTGCCTTGCCCAAACGGCGCAATTGCAGAGGATAGGCAATGTTGTCATAGACTTTCTTGTGGGGATAGAGTGCATAGTTCTGAAAGACCATCGCAATATCGCGGTGACGTGGCTCCACCCGGTTTACCACTTGCCCATCGATCAGAATATCACCCGACGATACGCTTTCCAGCCCGGCGATCATCCGCAATGTTGTCGTCTTGCCACAGCCCGACGGCCCCACGATCACCAAAAACTCGCCCTCGCGCACCTCAAGGTTAATGGCATTCACCGCCATGCCATCCCCATAATGCTTGGTCAAATTGCGACAGATCACTGTAGCCATAACGTGATTTACTCTCCTATCCGCAGCTCCGGTTACTTCTCGCCCAGTGCCACCATGCCGCGGGTCAATTGTTTTTGGATCAGCATAAAGAGCACCACCACAACGATGGTGGTCAAGAACGACGCCGCCATCAACTGGTGCCATTGCACCTGGAAGCGGGTCACAAACTTAAAGAGACCGATCGTGAGCGGCAGCTTGTCCTGGCTACGCAAGAAGGTCAGCGCAAAGAGGAACTCATTCCACCCATTCATAAAGGCGAAAATGGCGACTGCCACCAGCCCCGGCCACGACAAGGGCAAGACCATACGCAGCATCGCACCTGTGCGCGAGTTGCCATCCATCATGGCTGCTTCCTCGATCTCCTTGGGGATGGTGGCAAAATAGCCCATCAACAACCAAATGATGAAGGACAAACTAAAGACCGAAGACAATATCACAATTGCAATCAAGCTGTCTACCATATTGAGCGCGGCTATCAGCCGGAAAAGGCCCAGCACCACCACAATCGGCGGGAACATTTGGATTCCCAACAGCGACAGCATGTAGAAATGCTTACCACGAAAGCGAAAGCGCGCCAGTGCATAAGCCGCCGGAATCCCCAGCAACAAAGAAACTATCGTTGTACCAAAGCCGATAATCATACTGTTGCGAAAATAGGTTCCGAGCGGGGCTACGCTCCAAATATCAAAATAGTTTTGGATGGTAGGCATGCGCGGCATAAAGGTGGGCGGCGGAATATAGACCTCTTGACTCGTCTTAAACGATGTCGAGATCATCACAATCAGCGGGAAGATGCTGATAAAGATCGCCGGGATCAGAAAAAAGACGATCCCAAAGGCTTTGGTCAAACGTAGCATCCTCATGCTTCCTCCGACAACCTTGTATAAAGAATGCTGAAGATGGTCAGCACGACGAAGATTCCCACTGCCAGCGCATAGCCCGGACCAAATTTCAAGTTTTCAAAAGCCAGCTTATAGAGATAGGTCACGGCAATATCTGTGCGATAGACGGGGTCGCCCTGGGTCAAAATCCAGATCGTCCCAAAAGAACGGAATGCCCAGATAATCGATAGCAACGTAACCACCATAATTACATTGCGCATCTGTGGCACCGTCATATCCCAGAACTCGCGCCAAGCGCTTGCTCCGTCCATCTTCGCTGCGTCATAGATGGCTGGGGGGATGGCCTGAAAGCCTGCCAAAAAGGTGATGGTCATAAAGGGAACCGATGACCATACCTCGACAAACATCGCCGCGCCAAAGGCAAGGATCGGATCGCCCAGCCAGACCACATACTCCTTGATAATCCCAGTCTGGCCTAGAAAATAGTTCAGTGCTCCCATCTGTCCGTGGAATATCCACCGCCAGGTAATTGCCGACACAGCATAGGGCATGGCCCACGGGATTAGAATCAACGCCTTTGCCAGCGTCTGCCCTGGGAAGCGGCTGTTGAGGATCAACGCCAATGGAAATGAAACCACCACGGTCAGCGCAACCGTGCCAAAGGCAAAGATCACCGTCTGGCGCAGGATCATAGGCAAGCGCCGGTCCTCTAGCAGCAACGTAAAGTTGTCCAATGTGCCAACCTTGGTAATGCGCCCAATCGTGTCAATCGTGGAGAAGGACGACACAAACATATTGACAATTGGAAAAAGCAAGAAGATGGCAAAGGCTAGCACGCTGGGAATCAGAAGGAAATAGGCCAGCCGGTTTTCTGCCCAATCCTCGCGCCATCGATCCCACCATCCGGGAACGCTCGGCTTCTCGATAGGAACCGAAATACTCTGGTTTGCCACAACAGGAACCTTTCAGCAACATTCTTTCCGTAACAAACTCTCAATAACAAGAAAGCCTCTTCTCAGAAGCCGTTGCTTTGGCTTCTGAGAAGAGCGTACTAAGTCCACTGCCAGTGCTTACATAATACTTAATTCAAGTTGCTACTTAATCCGTCGTACACTGTCATTCCCACCGGAGGGAGGAATCCCATCTCTGATCGCGTTGGCCTACCAGGGGGATTCCTCCTCGCAGACCGTGGGCTGGGGTGCCCTCTGGGCCCCACTGCGTGATCGGAATGACGGGCTGCGGGGTTTCTCCACAGCGGAATCACGGCAGATTCTCAACACTAGCCACGTGAGTTAAGGCTTACGCTACCCCGTGCCGTTCGTCAATGATCTGAGCAGCCTC
This sequence comes from uncultured Litorilinea sp., assembly GCA_946885925.1. The sequence continues at coordinate 418 of CAMPHP010000040.1, read as the reverse complement.
GGTCATGGCCTGCTCTGGCGTCATCTCGCCCAGCCACACCTTGGTTAGCGCATCGTTGATGGTTGTCTCATCCTCATTGCCCGTAGCAGGCCACGGCGTTTCAAAGACATTGTGTGCCGTGGCTAGCTCTTTAACATAGAACTCATTAAAAGGCGTGATCGGGCTATTGGGGTCCAAGTAGCGTGGGTCTTCACCGACATCAACACGCTCTGGGATCACACCGCGCTGCAATGCCCAGTTCAGGCGGTTCTCAAAGTTGAACATAAACTCTAGGACAGCAGCCGCGGCTTCCTTGTTCTCAGATTGTTCTGCCATCATCACAGCATCGGGCCAGAAGACATTACCGTGATTTAGGCTGGCATCCGACACTGGCAGCGGAGCAAGCGCAAATTGCAGGTCAGGCGCATCGTTCGTAATG
>CAMPHP010000039.1 GCA_946885925.1 uncultured Litorilinea sp. | reverse complement strand
GGAAGAAGACGACTTTGAGGATCTGGAAGTGCTGTCGCCGATGGAATTGGCTTTCAAGCGGGCGATGGAAGCGGAAGGTATGGAGCTTAACATCAGCAAGAAGAAGCAGGGCAAACGCAATCGTCGCGACCGCAATCGTTCGTTGCAAGACGAGATCATTTCCCGCACGCTTTCTTCTGGCAGGAAGTAGCAATCGCTACTTCTCGGCCCAATGCCCAGTGAGGATTTGCTGGACTATAGATGAGTTGTCTATGAGTGGACTAAGAGACGTGGCGATGCTGCGTCTCTTTTCTTTTGCCACAAGGGCTGGTACGATCAGCCTGCGCCAGTCGATAATTAAACATTTGCTAATCAGGTGGTCTGCCGGGAGGGTAGGCATGGAGATTGCGGGAAAGGTTGCGTTGGTGACGGGTGGGGCGCATCGAGTAGGTAAGGCGATTACGATGATGTTGGCGAAGGCTGGGGCCCATGTCGTTGTGAATTACTATAGCGCCAGCACAGAGGCCGAGCAGACGGTTGCCGAGGCGCAGGCACTTGGCGTACACGCAAGGGCGATTCAATGTGATGTGGCGGAATGGACTGAAGTGCAAAGCATGGCAGATACCATTATTGAGGAGTTTGGTGGCGTAGATATTATCGTTAACAGTGCAAGCCTCTTTGACAAGATGCCCTTTCCCACAGATGATCTGAGTACCTGGCACCGGGTAACTGCCGTTTCGATAGATGGCCCTTTTTATGTGTGTAATGCGTTGGCTCCTTCCATGTTGGCACGAGGGGGTGGTAGTATTGTCAACATTGTGGATCTGTCTGCGTGGGAGCCGTGGGTGAATTTTACAGCCCATTCTGTGAGCAAGGCAGCATTGTTAGCTTTCACGAAACAATTAGCGCTAGAGTTGGCCCCTACGATTCGCGCCAACGCTGTTGCTCCTGGTCCCGTGCTTCCTCCACCCAATTACGATGAAAGGCAGGCTGAAAAGACAGCACGGCGCACCTTGCTCGGCCGCTGGGGTACACCTGAAGATGTGGCATTCGCTGTACGTTATTTGCTCGAAGCCGAATATGTCACGGCAGATGTAATCACTGTTGATGGCGGTGAGCGATATGGGCACCGCAAACCAAATGACTAAGTGATCCAATACCCGAAAGACTAGAGGGGAAGGCAATGTTGACCCGCCAGATGCTTGAAGTGCGTGAAAACGAATACCTTGCGCTCTATGCAATGCGCAGTAGTCAAAGTCGAGGACGTGCCTATCCGGAGGAGGAGCATCCTTACCGTACAGCCTACCAGCGTGACCGTGACCGCATCATCCACACCACCGCCTTCCGCCGGCTCGAGTATAAGACGCAGGTCTTTGTTTATTCAGAAGGCGACCATTATCGCAACCGGCTCACGCATAGTGTTGAGGTGGCGCAGATTGGGCGGACACTGGCACGCAGCTTGGGGTGTAATGAAGATCTGGCGGAGGCGATTTGTCTCGCTCATGATCTTGGTCATCCTCCCTTTGGTCATGTAGGCGAAGCCACACTGAACAACCTCATGCAGCATCATGGCGGGTACGATCACCAGAGACAGACCTATCGCATTATTACCGAGTTGGAGCGCCGCTACCCAGAGCATCCAGGGTTGAATTTGACATATGAAGTGCGCGAAGGGGTGGTGAAGCACGATACTGCGTATGATATCGTGGATGCGGTAAACTACAACCCGCACGAACGGGGCACATTGGAGTGCCAACTGGCAAATTTGGCGGATGAAATTGCCTATAACACCAGCGACATGGATGATGGGTTGCGTAGTGGCATCTTGGATCCCGCAGCAGTACGCCAGCTTGAGATCTCCAAGCGTGTGCTGCATAGCCTGGGACTCGATAAGGACGCCGACTTGAGCCAGGCAATGATACGCCACCAATTTGTGCGGCGGTTGGTGGGCCTAGAGGTGAACGACACGATTGAGGCAACCCAGGCAAACATTGAGGCGGCTGGAATTCAATCGCTGGAAGAGTTGCGCAAACAACCGGGGAATGTGGCGAATTATTCGCCAGAGCTACAAGAACTAAATTTAGAGCTAAAGCAATATCTCTTCGACAACTTCTACCGGCACTACCGTGTGGTGCGGATGGCAACTAAGGCCGAAAGATTGCTGCGTGCGCTCTTTGATGCTTATGTAGAACAACCCCTCCAACTGCCCTTGGAGACCCAGCAACGGGCGAACGGGCATGCGGAAGGGTTGCAGCGAGTGATTTGTGATTACATCGCCGGGATGACCGACCGCTTTGCCATTCAAGAGTACAAGCGGCTTTATGACCCGGAAGAGCGTGCTTAGTTGCGGCTGCTGACGGTCATGTCAATGCTCAAGCTTTGGAACATGCCCGCAGCAGCACCTTCCTTGATATAGTTGGCTTCGGTGACAAGACAGTCCAAGGTAAGGCTCGGCCCTTTGATCTGAAAGGTCGTCCCTGGTTGGGGGATAATTGGACTTGGATCATTGGGCCGTTCGCGGGTAAAAGCTGATTCCAAGTTGCGATCGACTACATACTCGCTGAGGAGCACGCGGTCTTGACTGGAGAAGCTCTTCTCCTGTTTCTTATCCACTAACCAAACGTCCAGGGCAATGACATTGTCCGGGTTGCTTTGAAGAATATTGTTCTTCATATTGACACCCATACCACAATCTCCAACTTGCAGACCTGTCTCCGGATCAACAATTGGGCGAGACTGGTCATAGTCGGGAATACCTACATGATATTGGAAGGTGTAGGTATTCAGCGTGCGTTGGATACCCGTACTGCGGCTGCCCGTGCGCTGGGATGTAGGGGCAACGGCTGGATCGGCGTTGAGTGCTTCTTCATTATCCAACTCACTATCCGCCAATTCAAAGTCATCCAACCCATAAGTATCCGACTCAAGCAAGTCTCCATGTACTCGGCGCGGCGCGTAGAGGCTTTCTGCGTCTTCGTCCTCCTCTTCAAAGATCTCATCATCGCTGCGATAATCTAGTGAATCAAGTGTTGCACCGCGCGAATAGAGATGCTCATCATCGCCATCATCATCAAAGCCATAATGTTCACTGCGTGGCAGGGTCTCACTACGGGGTGTGGGTGTTGTTGACGTGGCGAACCCTCCGGTAGAGGTCCCACGCATCGGGCGTGTGTAGGGGTTGCCTGCACCTGAAGTTCCTGATGCTGGTACGGGACGCACATAGCCGGTGTTGCCAGGTTCATCGTCAAAGCCGTCTGTGTCGTCCAGGGTATCGCCGCTGCTGCCAGCCAGCCGGCGCTGATTGAGTCGTCCGACGACAAAAAAGCCGCCGCCCACCAAGATAATTGCCGCCAACACAGTCAACGCCCAATTCACCCAGGCACGCACGCTGTCGCCTACTGCCGTCTCTTCCACAGGTGGCACGGCTGCGGCTGGAGCCCCATCTACAGGGGTATCGATGATAATATCAGGTGATTCTACACTGAGTGCTTGGGCAAGTTGGCCCAAATTGCTAATATAGACGCGTGAGTTGGCTTGCGGATTGTCGGCAAAAAAGGCTTGTGCATCCGCAATCGCGGCCCCAAGGTCTTCGTTGAGATTAAATAACCTGTTGCGGGCGACCGCAGCCGCCTGTTCATCGCCATAGTAAACATAAGCCTCGGCGACGGCAGCGAGATATTGGGCACGGGCCTCTTGACTTAGGTCAGCGGGCCAAGCGTCTGTCCATTGGACAGGCCAGATGGCCCAGGCGATTAGCAAACCCAGCAGCAGCCCCAACAATGCGCCAATCCCGGTGTAGAGCCAGGTCGCAGGTGTGGGCTTCGTGAGGGTTGTATCACGCCTAAGACGGGAGAGGATAGGTTCACGGTTAATGTCGTATGGCGGCATCCGAATCTCCTCTTGCGCCAAGCGAGGGGTGGATTACAGTAGTTCTGAACGACCTTGCGCGCGAAGGAGTTCAACTACTTCTTTGACCTTCTGCATCTGCTGTTTATGTCCAATCAGCAGTGTATCACCTGTGTCCACGACAACCAAGTTCTCAATACCGATAAGGGCTACTACTTGTTTGTCGGTATAGACGATATTGCCGTGGCTTTCGAGCGAAAGTAATCCACCCTTTGCCACAAAGTTGCGGGTCTCATCCTGCTGCAAAATGGCTTCCAATGCATCCCAACTGCCCACGTCATTCCAGCCGGCCTGAAGGGGGACGGTGGCGACGGCTTGGGCATGTTCCATAATACCATGATCAATGCTGATGGTGGGAAGGGTAGGCCAGACCTCTGCCATGACCGCTGCGGCAGTTTCTTCACCCTGTGTCAGTGCTGCGCCAATCTGGGCAAGACCAGCAGCCAAGTCGGGCAGTTGGCGCTGAAATTCGCCAATCATCACATCAACGCGGCAGACAAAAATGCCACCATTCCAGTAATATCCACCTTTAGCGATAAAAGATTCGGCAGTAGTACGGTCGGGCTTTTCAAGAAATTGTTCGACTTTATAAATCTCTAGATCGCTTATACGCAAATTGTCGATGAGTGCGCCCCGTTTAATGTAACCATAGCCTGTATGGGGGAAGGTTGGCTCAATGCCTAATGTCGCGATATAACCCGCGTCTGCTGCTATCTGTGCCTGCTGTAGCGCGCGGCAGAATGCGTCCGAGTCGAGTATTACATGGTCTGAATGCAGGAAGGCAACCACGGCGTTGGCGTCACGTTGGTGAATATGGGCACAGGCAAGGCCAATGGCGGGTGCTGTGTTGCGACCACTCGGCTCGGCAATGATCTGAGAGGTGGGAACCGTGGGAAGTTGATAGGCAGCCAAGGCTGCGTAGGGTTCGCCTGTGATGATATAGAGCTCGCTCGGATCGACCAGCCCCTGGATGCGGTCGGCGGTAGCTTGGATCATGGTGCGACCTGTGCCAACAATGTCACTAAATTGTTTGGGTTGACTTTGGCGGCTGCGGGGCCAAAGTCTAGTACCGACACCGCCTGCAAGAATGGCTGCGTACATTACGGTATTCCGTCTCTGTTCTGATACGTACTTGTGACGTGACTATTATGCTCGACTGTGGCTATACTCGACTGTGGCTATACTCGACTGTGGCTATGCTCGACTAGGATCGATGCCAATCAATTGCGAACATAGCTCAATACACCTACTTGGCGTACGAGTCCTTTGAGTTCCATTACCGTCAATAACCCAGCAACCTGGAAGGCAGGTAAGGTGCTTTGGCGTATAAGATCGTCAAGGTGACGCGGTTCTTGCGTCATATGGGCCAAGAGCGCCGCTTCCTGGGGATCGGCTGGGATTGCTGATCGTGCGGCCTGTTGGCTACGCACTTGCTCGAGATTGAGTTGGTTCATGATGTCGTTAACGCTCAGGAGCGGGATTGCACCTTGTTGGATTAGTGTGTTGCAGCCGGTGCTGCCAGGATGCAATATGCTCCCTGGAACCGCAAATACATCACGACCCTGTTCGGCGGCAAAGCGCGCGGTGATGAGCGCGCCACTCCGTTCCCCGGCTTCGACAATGACCACTGCGCGGCTTAGGCCGCTAATAATGCGATTGCGTGGTGGAAAGTTGTTGGAATCGGGGCGAGTGCCGAGCGGATACTCGCTAACTAGTGCGCCATTTTCAATGATAGCTTGGGCCAGCCCACGGTTTTCGGGTGGATAGACTTGATCGACGCTGCTACCCAGTACGGCAATGGTGCGCCCTTCACTTGTTAAGGCGCTTTTATGGGCAACCGTGTCAACGCCCATCGCCAGCCCGCTGACGATTGTAATGCCGTTGGTGGCGAGATCGCGACTAAGACTGTGGGCCACCTCGCGGCCATAGGGTGAGGCGCGCCGCGTGCCGACAATGCCAATTGCCCAAGTGTCATTTGGTTGAAGTGTGCCGCGCACATAGAGCACCGGGGGTGGGGCATCAATCTGGCGCAGGTTCACCGGATAGTCGTCATCATCCAAGGTGAGTACCTGGACACCAGCTTTGAGAACGCGCTCATATTCGGCAGCTACGTCGAGTTCGCGGCGGGCTTTGAGCAAGTTTTCAAGGGTACGGCGATCTAACCCTGCGGCCTTGAGTTCCTGGATCGAAGCGCACCAAGCTGCTTCCGCGCTGCCACAGGTGCTCAAAAGCGCCGCCATTCGGACAGCGCCGATCCCGGAAACTTTATTAAGGGCGATCCAATAGGCTTTTGCGTCCACGCGTACGACTGTCGCTGGCTATGGGTGAGTAATGGGCGGTGGTTATCTGCGCGTGAGGATACTTTAGGTGACAGTTCTTGTCAACACGGTTGTGTAAGCACGAAGCGGGTTGGTCTACTCATCCAGCAGACCAGGCAATAGTTCTACGACGAGAATACCCTTGTCCAAGTCTACCTCTTTAATCACCTCGTCAATAGCGGGTAGAAGAATCTCACGGCGATTTTCACCAGGCGTTGCCACGACATAAACATCGTTGGCCCCTGTAAAAAGCACTTGATCCACTGTACCCAGGAGTTCACCGCCAACGGTTTGGACCGAAAGCCCGATAATTTCGTGAACGAAATAGGTGTCCTCTTCCAACTCAACGGCTTCTTCTTCAGGGACGAAGATCCAGACACCGCGCAAGGCATCTGCCTGCGTGCGGTCCTCAACGCCACTGAACTGTAACAGGTATTGGCCCTGGTGGGGGCGGGCGGCGGTGATTGTAGTTTCAACAAGATCAGTGCCCAGATAAACAACCACATCCGGCGCAAAGCGTTCGGGGAAGTCGGTATGGAGTTCGACTTTTACCTCTCCACGGAGTCCATGTGGCGTAGTGATCAGCCCCACAGCAATATAGCCTTCGGGAATAGCTACCCGCTGGTTACGGTGGAGAAAGGTATCGATGCGGCGACCGGTAGGCTTGCGCTTGCTTTGGTTGGGCAACTGCTCAGGCATAAGAAAGTACACAAACAGCGGAAGAACGCCTCCCGCTGCTCCAGATCAATTGAACTCGTTTGGTTGGGCGGAGCGATCTCCAGCCCAACCTCAGTCAATTTCTAAGATGACCGGACGGTCGTGATGACGTGCGGCAACATTGACAGCAGCACGAATGGCATTTGCCACACGACCGCCTTTGCCGATGACACGACCTGTGTCACCGGGTGCCACACGCAACTTCAGGATCGTTGTGCGCCGGGTCTCCTTGCGAAAGACCGTAACTTTGTCCGGCTCTTCGACTAATGACTGGGCAACGAAACGAACCAGTTCTTCCATAAGAGTTATCTTAGCTGTCTATTAAGCAGCATCGCTGCTGGTAATGGGTTTGCCGTCGGCGTCGATCAAGTTGGCCTTGCGTAACATACGACTGACAGACTCGCTAGGTTGCGCTCCAGTGCTCAACCAATGGGCAACTCGCTCTGTCTTGAGTTCAACGGTTTCAGGCTCGGTGCGGGGGTTATAGGTCCCCACGATTTCGATAAAGCGCCCATCACGCGGTGATTCCTTGTGGGCGACGACAATTCGATAAAAAGGCTTCTTTTTTGCACCCATACGGCGCAGGCGAATACGAACCACTGTGATTTGTTCTCCTTACTGGAATCCTACTGTACTGGAACCCTACTGACTATAACTCTACTGAAAAGTTCTCTGATTTTGCGCTCTAGTATACCAGGCTAATGAACCTAGACGCGAATTGTCTTGGCTTAGTTCATCCCACCAAACATATCCATCAGGCCTTTGGGCATCCCGCCGCGCCCACGGCCTTTACGCTTGTTGTTGCCACGCCCCATGATACCCATCTGCTTCATCATCTTCTGCATTTCGCGGAATTGCTTGACGAGCGTATTGACCTCTTGTACGCTGGTACCACTGCCTGCTGCAATACGACGGCGGCGGCTGGCATTGAGCAAATCAGGACTGTGCCGTTCGGCACGGGTCATACTGCTGATAATGGCCTCGGTACGCTTCATGTTGCCCTCGGCCCCCTGCATGTCAATTTCCTTGGATATACGATTGAGTCCTGGAATCATGCCCAGAATATCAGTCAGCGGCCCAAGCTTTTTCAACTGACGCAGTTGGTCGAGAAAATCTTCGAAATCAAAATCGCCTTCTTGGAGTTTGCGCTCCATAGCGGCGGCATCTTCTTCGGTAATTTGGTCTTGGGCACGCTCGATCAGGGTCAACATGTCGCCCATGCCGAGAATACGACTAGCCAAACGATCTGGCTGGAATGGTTCAATATCCGCCAGCTTTTCGCCCGTACCCAAAAACTTGATCGGCACGCCAGTCACCTGGCGCACGCTCAGTGCCGCACCGCCACGAGCATCACCATCGATCTTGGTCATGATCAAGCCAGTCAACGGTACGCGTGTATTGAATCCTTCTGCGACGTTGACAGCTTCTTGACCTGTCATCGAATCGACCACTAACAGGACTTCGACAGGGCGCGAAATCATGCGTACCTGTTCTAACTCCTGCATCATCTGGTCGTCAATCTGCAAGCGACCGGCCGTATCGACAATGACTGTGGTATAGGCTTTCTCGCGCGCCGAGCGCAAGGCATTCTTGACAATGGTGGGTGCTGGAACCTGGGTGCCTTCACTATAGACAGGCACATCAACCTGCTTGCCCAAAATTTCCAACTGTTGGATAGCAGCAGGGCGATAGATGTCTCCCGCCACCATCAACACGCGCTGACCGCTCTTCTTGAGCCGCAATGCCAGCTTGGCTGCCATTGTCGTCTTACCCGCACCCTGTAGCCCCACCAGCATAATTACCTGGGGTGGTTGGCCGGTCGAGTTGAGCGGGACAGGTTTGCCCAAGAGTTCAATGAGTTCATCATTGACAATCTTGACCACCTGTTGGGCAGGGGTCAAGCTCTCCATGACCTCCTTGCCGATGGCGCGCTCACGGATACGGTCGATGAATTCTTTAACGACCTTGAAGTTGACGTCAGCTTCCAAGAGCGCCAAGCGTACTTCACGCAGCGCAACATTGACGTCATTTTCGGTAAGTTTTCCCTGACGGGCAAGTCGATCAAAAACGCCCTGGAGCTTGTCTGTTAGACTCTCAAACACAGGTTGGTCCTCTACCGGAAAAATCGCACGACTCTACATAACCTCTTTACGTGCCAGTCATTGGCTTCATTTGCTTATATCATCTGTTCGCTATGCAATTTACTGTGCAACAATTTACTATGCAAGACGAGGCAGACCGCCAAAGAGCAGACAACGATTCATTGTACTTGAGGTAGCCTCTCTGGTCAAATTATCTGGGGTAGAATCGTCTTCAACGCCTAAAAAGGAGGCAAAAGGTGTAAAAAGGGGTAAAGAAAACGGTGGAGGGAACAATCCCTCCACCGTCTAGATGGTACAAATGGGGCAGCTTATTTGCTAGCTGCGTTCGCCGGTAAGTAGAGCTTCTCGCCGATCCGGATGATTTCATCATCCAGACAGTTCGTCGCCATAATCTCATCCACACTAACACCGCCGCGTTCGGCCAAGACGCTCAGGTTATCACCCGCCTGCACTTCGTAAATCACCCAGTTCTCCGGCACGTTATTGCCACACTGGAGCAGGGGCAGGTCTGTCTTCAGCGAATTCGCCGGGACATAGAGCTGTGTGCCGATGACGATCTCGTCCGAGTCCAGACAGTTGACCTCGACAATCTTGCTGACGGATGTGCCGCCACGGTTTGCCAGGAAGGTCAAGTTGTCGCCGGACTGCACATGATAGGGCACCCAGCCTTCGGGCTGCGACACGCTACATGTACCCGCCTCAGTCAGTTCGCTCGCCGGGACATCGAGTTCGATCAACTCAGACTCGTTGGGTGGCGCAACCACGGTCACAGCAATACCCTGTACTGTATCACTTTGGCCCGGCATGATCTGATAGGTCAGATTTACCTGAGCGCCAGGTTGTAGGTCGCCCTCAACGGTCATCTCCTTAAAGACCTCAACATTGGCGTCAGGCTGGTAACGATCCATGACTATCAGCCCGCCGATCTTGAGCAAGCGACCATTGCGACCATAGTAAACCTGCGTATCCTCGGCCTGAATGATGGCACTGTTGGCATCGGCTCGGCTGGCTGCTTTTGCAACATCCTCGGCCAATTCCCGTTCTTGCTCTTGGCGCACAAGGTCACGTTGGCTGGCGGGAGCTAGTTCCAACTCTTGCTTGCGAATCCACTGCTTGAGTGTATAGGCAAGATCGCCAGGAACCGCAGCCTGGGTAATTGTCACGACTGTGGTGGTGCTAAAGAGCACCAACGCTAACGTAACAATGAGTGGTGCCAAGCGCAATGCACGCGGACTAAAGAGTTCTTGCAATCCGGTTGTAAATCGCTCCCAAGGACTCATCGCTCGCCTGGCTGCTCGGCGGGCAGCAGGGCGAGAAATGGGGCGCGGCGGTACAACGGGTGCAACTTGCGAAGCCCGCATGTTCTGGCTCTCTTGAGCCATACGCATTTGGGCCGCGGTGGCGAGAAACGTCTTTTTGGCAGCAGCACGTCGCGCGGCGGCAGGCCGAGGGACGGGCGCACTTCCAATTTGCTCTGCCACCTGGACAATGGAGAGCATATCCAACAATTCGTCGTGCAGGGCCGGGGGGTAGGACGCGAGAATGTCGGGTATGGGTTCGCCAGCTTCAAGCCGGCTTACCGCAGTGGTAAAAATCTCTTCAATGTTGGAATTAGATAACCTATCGTTCCGGTTCATAGGACCACTCTCGAACTTTCTCGTTGAGTTTGCTTTGATCTGATTACGTTCAGTCTCGCATCCAGCTTAGGCATTGTTTAACTCAACTACAATTGATACTATATCAGAAATGCGTACTGATCTGTTACGCATTTTTCTATTTGCCAAAAGACCACTTGCCATAAGGCACACTGCCTGCTTGCCAATTACTTCCTCCCATTCTCCACTGATGCAAGTACCCTGGGGCACACGCACTATGGATCATAAACGAGCAACTGGCGCAACGTCGCAACAGCTCTATGTTGGAGCGCTTTGACTGCGCCTTCGGTCTTGTCCATCATCTCTGCAATCTCGCTAAAGCTATAGCCTTCGAGAAAGCGTAAACTCAGAACTTGAGCCTGCTCATCGGTCAGTCGTCGCATGGCAGAGCGCAGGGCTTCGGAATCGAGAGCAATTTCGGCTGCCCGGACGGGATTATTACTCGCGTCGGGCATATGGGGTATCTCATCAATGGATACCTGTTTTTGACGGTCCCGTGCCCGATAGTGATCGATCACCAGATTATGGGCGATGCGGTATAACCAGCCTGAGAAAGAACTGTGCCAAGCACGTTCACTCTGGATGGCTTCCAACATCTTCAGGAATACCTGTGCCGTCAAATCCTCCGATAGCACCTGGTCGCTGGTACGCCGATAGATGTAGCTATAGATCTTTAACTCGTACCGGTCATAAAGTTCGCTAAGAGCCGCTTCGTCGAAATTTACTGCCCGGCCGAGTAGCTCCTCTTCTGTGTATTCCTTAAGCAATTTCGGCTCGTTGTTTGTACTAATGTGCGAAGGCCTTCTACCTAACATGACGTAATGA
>CAMPHP010000038.1 GCA_946885925.1 uncultured Litorilinea sp. | reverse complement strand
ACCACGTATAGCCCGCTTCTATGAGGTTGCCGACGCGCTCATGCGTGCGCGTGACCGCAGCGTGGTTGAGGGTATGTCAGTCCCGGAGACGCTAGCTCTCGCCCAGGAGGAGATCGACCAGATCATGGCGGACTCCGAGTAAGGGGAGCGCGCAAACGGTCTTAGGCTCAGATAGAGTAGGGTCTCTCTTCCACTCTATCTGAGATCATACAGGAGCAAATGCATGGCAGAACAACAGTTATCCGCCAGCCCCACCCACTACGCTCCCCCTCACACCAAAGGCGGTTGGCTATCTACCTGGCGGCGTCATCTCTTTTTTCGACGCGGCCTCTATGGCATTTTGTTTGTAGCGCCCGCGATGATCTTCTTTGCCCTGTTTAGTCTCTATCCCATGCTAACAGGGCTTTACCTCAGCCTGACCGATTACACCTTGCTGCGTGCGCCCGAATTTGTTGGCTTCAAGAATTACATTGGCCTCTTGACCAACAAGGAGTTCATCAATGGGCTGCGCGTAACAGGCATTTTCGTGTTGGGCACAACCATTCCCAAGTGGATCATCTCTCTGGCGCTAGCGCTGCTCTTTGTACAACCCTTCCGCGGGCGCGAAACTTTCAAAGTTCTCTACTTTACGCCTACCTTGCTCTCCGGTGTAGTCGTATCAATGGTTTGGAAGTTGCTACTAAACGCCAATGGATTGGCAACTGCGCTGGTGGGGCCGATGGTGGGTGAACCAGAGATCTTTTGGCTCTCTCACGCCGTGTTGACACCGCTCGCCTTGATCGTGGTAGACAACTGGGCGGGCATTCCCTTCCTGATGATTGTCTGGATTGCTGGCCTTGTGGGCATTCCCAAAGATTTTTACGAAGCAGCATTGATCGATGGCGCAGGCCGTTGGCAGGCATTCTGGAACATTACGCTGCCCTTGCTGGCTCCCACGACGCTCTTTGTCATTGTCACCTCCACCATTGGTGCATTGCAGGCGTTCTCTCTCCAGTTTGTGATGACCAAAGGTGGCCCCAGCAATCTCACCACCACGGTCGCCCTATTGGTCTACAACTATGGCTTTAACTATTTCCGCATGGGTGTAGCAGCGGCGATGTCCGTGGTCATGTTTGTCTTCATCATCATTGTGACCCTGCTGCAACTCCGCTATATGCGTGCAGAAGAGACGCGGTATACCTAATGCAAACCAATCTACAAACACCCCTGCCCCAGCGCGGGGGAATCCACCATCCCAAACATGCGACCTCTTTTTACGTGAGACAGTTCACAAGTCAGTTCTTGACCTATGCCGCAACCATCCTAGGTCTGTTCGTCTTCTGTGTGCCTGTCTACTATATGGTGACGACCAGCTTTAAGGATGAGACTGAAGTCTTTGCCTTGCCGGTTCACTGGATTCCCCATCAATTTAGTCCACAGAATTATCCAGAGGCATTTGCGCTTGCGCCTTTTGGGCAATACTTCTATAACAGTGTGGTAGTGGCAGTCACCGTGGTATTAAGCACCCTACTCTTCAGTGCTTTGGCGGGTTACGGCTTTGCCAAGTTCTCGTTCCCAGGCAGAAATTTGGCGTTTCTCTTTGTCCTGAGCACGATGATGGTGCCATTTCAGGTGCTCCTCATTCCCCTCTATCTGCTCGTCTATACCCTGGGTTGGGCCAATAACTATGCCGGACTCATCATTCCGGGTGCGCTGAGTGCTTTTGGCGTTTTCCTCATGCGCCAGTTCTGTTTGACCTTGCCTGATGAATTGCTTGATGCGGCTCGTATCGATGGCGCAGGTGAATTCAGAATTTTCTGGGGGATCGTGCTGCCCCTCCTCATGCCGCCGCTCTCGTCGTTGGCGATCATTACCTTTCTCGGCAGTTGGAACAATTTCCTCTGGCCCCTTATTGTGGTCAATAAAGACCATCTCTTTACGCTGCCCGTGGGTATGACGGTCTTCAAACAGCCCATGCGTGAACCTTACTGGACCTATGTCATGGCTGTCTCAACCGTGGCAACGCTGCCAGTAATCGTTGTCTTCTTACTACTTCAAAGATACTTTATCCAAGGTGTTGTCTTGTCAGGCTTGAAAGGATAGAACGGATATGGCTGGTCTATTTCGCGCTGGTTTCGGGCGCGCCGATATTACACCCAAGTTGGGCTGCATGCTCACAGGGTATGGCGGGCGTAACGGCGGCGCGACGAAGGTTCACGATCCCCTGCTAGCGCGTGCACTGGTACTTGAGGACGAAGGGGGTGGTTGGGCATTGATCTCCTGCGATATTTGCTACATGGCTGCTGAGACAGTGGCAGAGATTCGTGAAGCAATTCAGAAGCGTGTCGGCATCCCTGGCAATCATGTCTTCATCGCCACAACGCACACCCATTCCGGCCCCCATGACCGACATGCACAAAATTGGGATCGCCCGCTGGCTGAGATCGTGACCGATGCTGTTGAGCAAGCCCATAATTCTCGCCAACCAGCGCAGGTTGGCACAGGCTATTCGTTTCTATACGGCTATTCGATCAACCGTCGCTGGCTGGACAAACCGGTAGACCCCGCAATCCTGGTCTTGCGCGTCAATGATGAAGCGGGCAACTTGTTGGGGTTACTGTCGATCTATGGCTGCCACGCTGTAGTCTTGGGGTATGACAACCTGGAGATCAGTGGTGACTGGCCGGGTTATGCGATGTGCGACTTGGAGCAAAAGCTGGGGCCGGGCGTTACCTGCCTCTTCTTCCAGGGCGGCGCGGGTGATATTAACCCCTTGGTAGAAGGTGTGCGCCAACGATTACGCAACGGCCAACCTGTGCGCGCTATCGGTGATGTGAGTAGCTACTATGGCGAACTGAAGGGATCAAAAGAATGGAGTATCGGGGATCGAGGCGGCGGCACCTTTGCCGAGGTTGCCGAACTTGGCAGGGCATTTGCTAACGAAGTAGCCTACGTGACCCAAACCATCACAACAAAAATTCCAGACAAACCAATTTGGGCAGAACAAATCACAATCAATGCAGCCGCCGCTCCCGGTGAATACACAAACCGTCCACCTGCCCCCATTCTGACGGATATTGTTAGCGGCTTTGATGACAATAACATCCCGACAGAATTGATGCTGTTAGAAATTGGCGATATGGTCTTGGTCGGTCAACCCGGCGAGGTCTTTAGCGAGACAGCCGTGAATGTGCGGATGTGGCTGCGCAACATGGGCTATCAATCGCCCATGCTCGTCAGCTATGCCAATGGCTGGTTTCTCTATCTGCCCGAACCCTCGGCTTTCCCGGAAGGCGGGTATGAACCCAACTGGGCCGCAACCTTAAACATCAGCAAACAGTTTCAACCGCTGGCATGGAAGGCCATAGAGCCTGTCTTGCGCCAGCGCGTGCCTTCGCCATGATCAAGAGGCGGGGACAGGGTTTTCCCTTAGAATCTGTTGACGCGATATTCTTATTCACCTCCAATCGTACATCGTTACCTGTGCCAAAAGCCGCCCCATCGTAAGAGCAGGAATACCAGTGTGAAAGATCCTTGTACCTTCTTGTGTTTTTCAGTATCACTGTGTTTTTCAGCGACCCTGTGTGAACCTTCGTCTATATAAAAGCAGAAACGTGCGTTCCAGTGGTATCCCTTTGGGGATACCACTGGGCGTATCAAGGTATACGCAAGGTGCAGCACCGGAGCGAGTCGCTGGATCTAGTGTGCGGCATTAGCTGTGCTTTTGAGATGCCCTGCCTTGTGGTCTGTGACCCTGTTTGAACTGCTTCAGCAGCAAGGCACAGCAGCGCAGCAAGGTAATGAACATGTCGGGCAACCACTGGAGCAGCATCAGGCAGGTATGGATGCTAGGCTGTGCATCGCGGCCTCTATCGCGAATGACGAGGCTATGACGGCCCTGGTGGAGGATGCATTACGCCATCTATATGACTGTTCCTATTTAGGCCAACATCCACTGGCTCAACTTCAATGGGTGCAACGCCGGCAGTCTCCAAAGGGCAAATTGCCTGGTTTGAACACGCATCTCCATGTGGGGCACGCTTTATTTTCTCTTTTGGTGGATATGGTTGAGCAACTGCGTCCAGCGGATGCGTTGCCAACTGGCGTGGTGATACTGCCACGAGAATGGCACCCCTATATGATCCTGCATGGTAGCTATGTGCAGGGTGAACTGACGCGAGAGATTATGGCGCGACTGTATATTGGCGAAGGGACCTATAATCGCACCCGGCGGCGTGCCTTGCGCAGTGTAGCGAAAGCTATACAGGAGATTGAGCAGTAGATAACGACCCAAGGCGGTTGTTGAAGTATGTAAGGTGGCCTTGTCATGCCGCGGGGCTCTCGCACGGGTCATTTGTGGCTACTTTGTGCTATCCCTCGTCCTCCCAGCACGACCCCTCCAGCGGCACTTCAGCCAGCCGCAAAGCTGTCACACCACTAGGGTCGAGCGTGATGCGATAACGCCGCCAGGGTAGATAGAAGTAGGTATAGCCGCGCAAGCAAACTTCGTTTACCACCGTTTCGCCAAAAAGCGATTCAGGGTTGCGCGTGGGCGAGGAGCGGCGGACATCTTCCAGTGCCAATCGCTGCACCCAAATGCCAGTAATGCGATAGGTAAACTCCGCTGAGCGGCGCGCATTCACTGCCAGACGCAGGTCTTCACCAGAAGCGCGCGGTTGTGGCGGGTCGAGAACACGAGGCATCAGCGCCCAGGGCAGGGCCACAATCAGCAACAGAATGGCAAACTTATCACGCCAATTGCGATTTTCCCAACGCACAGCAACGGCACACAAACGCCAAACTAGGCTGGCACCCAACCATAGCAGCCAGAGCATCAGCAGGTTGAGCAAGAAGTCTAATGGAAATGTGCGCGATACCCCGTCAAGGCTGATACGCGCCACAGGCAGCGGAAAGCCGCGCCAGCCGGTACAGCCCGGTGGGCAACTAGCGTAATGAGGTGGGACAACGAAGAAATAATAACTGCCAACACAAAGCAGCACCGCCGCTAATAAGGTCGCAATGACAATGCGAAACCAATGGCGGGTTTGCTGCCGCCACCAGATAATCAGCAGCAGCAGTAATAACACCGCGACCAGTGCCAACACACCATGTTGAATATCAGCAAAATAGACCCAATCCTGGGGCCAAACTGGCAAGTTTAGATCGCCCATCGTGCTCTACTTCCACACTTCGCTCGTTGCATCAATGGGTTACTGCTGCGCTTCCACCAGGGAGTCTGGCGCTTGCCAACAAAGGAAAGCGCGGCTCATGCTGGGCGGCAACAGGAAGATCGCCTGGGGTCGTTCCCCGCCATCCCAACGCGCCAACTCCAAGTTACCATCCTCCATCGTAGCAATCGTCAACGTATAGCGACCATCTTGGCAAGTGGTATAGTCACGCAATTCACGTTGAGTCGGGAAAAGATAGCTGCGAATGGTAATCGTTCCCGTTGGTTGATCAGGCGGCGGTAGTTGCACCTGAACCACGCCGAATCGCTCGATGCCAAAGGTGTCGCCAGGGGCAAAACGGCTGCGCGCCAGCACCAAACGGTCATTGCCTTGCCACGAAAGGTTGGGAGCGAGGAATTCAAAACGGTTCTCGGTGGCATAGACCGTGCGAATCGTGCTGGTTCCTCGTCCTTCCAGTGTCAACACGCGCAGCATATTTGCTGGACGAATAAAGCCAGATGTGAGCGACGGATGGTCAGGCTCATAGACGAAATAGGCCAACTTGCTGCGGTCAGGGCTGAGTTGCAGCGGGCCACGATAGCTTTCCGGTGTTAAGAGCAACTGCGCCAAGCCACTCACTTCGCCCGGTTGATCCCCAGCCAAACGTACCGCCAACCGGAAGACACCTGTATACAGTGTCTGCGCCGAGCGATCCAAGGTGTCCATCACCAGCGTAACATCAGTCACTGTGGCGCTCTCGGCATCATACAAAGGATAGGCGGCAATCAGCAGCGGCGTCAAGCCCGGGCGAACGACTGAACTGCCCGTTAACAATGCGTCGCCAGAGGCGCGCAGTTTCAAGCTCACCTCTCCCGTAGCAGGATCATAATGCCAAAGCTGCCACAAATCCAGATTGGCTTGCGGCGTCTCGATCCACCATAAACCACCCAAAACATCCCCAACCACCCCGCGCAGCGAATGGAAAGGTTGGGCAAAAATCTGCACACCAAAACCATCGCCACGCACCCAGCTAAAGCGATTGGGGCCGGTCGGTGCATCCTGGGTACTCACGACAATGCCCGCTGCCGGGTTGCTCCCGGCCCACATTGTCTCTTTTTCGTCGGTGTAAAGCTGGCGCAGCGTGGCGTCTGTCTCCAACATATAGACACCCTGTTCCTCACGGCTGCCCAACATGGCAACCGCATTGCCTTCAACCAGTGCCGACGCTAGATCGGGCAGCGTGAGCAGCCGTGCGCGCTCCTGCACAGGTGCGGTGGCAATACGTACACTTGTTGCGATCAGGCGTTCAGGATCATCATTGGCAGCCTCGCCCGTGACATAAACTTGACTGCCCGGCCATAGCAGTTCCGCAGGAGCCGCAATCCAACGCCCAGGGAAATCACCAAAAAGTCCTGACCAAATCTGCACCTCGGCAGTGTCAACGCTCAATGTGCCTGCTTGCCCATCCGCGCGCGTCACCGCAATTGGATTAAAAGGATCCGCCGGGATGCGCTCACCAGCAATAGTCACAACCTGCTCCTCGCTACCGGGTTGAGGCGCAACGATCTCGGCGGCAGGCTGGCTGACTGGCTCTTGCACCACGGGTGTTGGGATGGGCGTAGGCGTAAGCGTCGCTGTAGGTGTGCCTGGCGTTGGGGTATAGGTTGGTGTCGGTGGAATAACAGGCGTGCCATCCGCAAAATAGCGGGGCAAAAAGGCCAAATCACCTGTCACTTGCAAAAGATCCGTGGCAATCCACCCGACCATGCCATGCTGCGGATGGTCGGGCGCATTAATGCGTAAGAGGATCCAGTCGCCCGCCTCGGTAATGCCAAAGAGATCCACGGGCACGCCATAACTGAGCGAGGCCAAGCTCACATGCTCTACCGCCGGGCCAGCGCGCAAATTTGCTGGTGAGCGAAAGACAATCGCGCGCGCCAGTGGAGCCTGTTCCGTTGGAATGGCAAGGCCAGATAAAGGCGATGGCGTATCGGTCGGAGGTGGCGTCTCCGTGTCCGTAGGTGCAGGTGGCGGTGTATTTGTCGCTGTATAGGTCGGCGGCACAGTGGCCGACGCCGTAAAGGTAGGCGTCGGCGTAAAGGTCGGTGCCGGGGTTGGTGTTTCTGTGGGCGGAGTCGTAGCCGATGGTGTAAAGGTCGGTGTAGTTGTCAGCGTGGGTGTGGGTGTCGCTGTCCCTGCCTCTGCCGCTTCGCCCGCCGCTTCATTCGCACTTTCATCCGCAGCCTCATCCGCAGAAGTCTCAGGGGCCGGTGGTTCTGTCGGTAACGGCGGTGCGGGTGTCAGCAAATCATTAGGCTCGTAAGCAGGTGCAGCTTCAATGCCAGCCACCCGGTAATCACCTTCCGCATCCTCTTCAAAGAGTGCAGTAAAGCTGCGGGCGCGGTTGGCGTTATCAAAGAAACGCAGGCGATTGGTGGTTCCATTGCCCCATACCGGGTTATCATTGTCATCCAAGTAGTAGGCAAGCCAGATACCTTGCTCGCTCAGTCCCATATCAAACGCTTGCTGGAGCAGATCGAGACGCGTGGCATAACCGGATGCCTCACCCACGTTTTGGCTGCGTAAATGTTGCAGCAGAGAGGCCAGCGTGGAAAGTGGCGTGGCGCGCAACGTTGCATCCTGCAAGTTATAACCAGCATGAACGTTCCCACCAAACTCCACGGTATTCTCTGGGGCGACATAGCGCCAGCGTGTCTGCGCCCATTGGCGGGCAAAGGGGGGCTGTTCCAGGATGATATTGGGCGCGCCAAGTTGCCTGCGTAGATTGTTGTCCTCGCCAAGCGGCGCGGTCACGAGCAAATCGGGCAGCAGCGCCGCCTCGGTCTCTGCCGTCTCAAACTCGCTGCCTGCCGCTTGGATCGACCAGCGCGAATCGGTTGGGCTGCTCCACAACATCTCAAACTCGGCATCCGGTTCAGGCTGCGACAGCACATAGACATTGAGTTCAGGCGTCAGGTCAGTGCGCTCAACCAAAAGCAGATAGAGCCGTCCCAAGAAGTCTTGGCGGATCGTGCCATAGCGCAACCCACCCATCAACGCGCTCAAGGCTTGATTGCCATCTTCCCCTGCGACGACCGTATGCAGAAGTTGGCTGCGCACGCGGTTTTGGTCATCCGGCTCGCGCCAAAAGATCATCGGCAGTACTTGGCCTTGCGGCGTGCGCGGGGCAACGAACGCGGCCCAGGGTGCGGTTGCTAGTTCATAATAGGCCGCGGGCACAAAGAGCAACTCTTGTTCCTGGGCCAAACCGCGCAGCAATGCCTCGGCCTGTGCGCCGGAAAATCCGACCAGGGCTGAGCTATTCAGTCCTGTCTCTGCCAACTGCCGGTAGCGTTCGGCCCATGCTTCTGGTGAAGCGGGGGTGGTCGTCGGCGTCGGGCTGAGGGTGGGCGTCGGCGTATCAGTAGGCAGCGGCGTGGGGCTGGGAGAGGATGTAAAAGTCGGCGTGGGCGAATTGGTCGGGACCAATGGCACAGGCGTTTCGGTGGGTGTTGCCGAAAGAATCGCCATCATCTCGGCCTGCACTGTGAGCAATTCTTCGCGCACGCGCAGCCGCCCGCGTGCCTGACCCGCATTAAATGCAACGATCAGAGCGACGACGGCGAGAATACCAATTAGGATCAGAGTGGGCAGGCGCTTATCTTGGAGCATTAATTCTGCACAGTGACTGTCACCTGGCAGGGAGGCGGCCAATTACCGGTTTGGTCTACAACAATCAATTGAATTGTCCAAACACCATTACTCATCGTTGTTGTATCGATACTTGCCAGGAAATCGCTGACAACGGGCGCATTACCACCACCTAAATACATCGGCTGACCGCTTATGCTCGTTCCTGGTGCGCCTTCCAATTTAAAAAACTGAAAACTCTCATGGGTCGCTGAACCAATGAAATTGACGACCCCACTTACGACTTCATTTTGCCCAGGCCGGATGAGGAGCGAACGCTGGTCAGGACACGCAGGCGCAACCACCACAGGAGCAGGCTCTGGCGTGGGTGTAGGAGTTTCCAACACCGGCGTCGCTGTTGGTTCCAGGACAGGAGTAGGCTCGTCTGCGTTTTCCTCACTGGCAGGATCATCGCTAGCGGGACCGTCCAAAGCATCGCCAGTTGTGGCGTCTGGCGTGCCATCTTGCGTACCCTCTATCGGGCCCCCTATCCCACCACTTACTAGCGTAGCTGTCCAGACAGGCGTAGGTGTCACGGGTAGCGGCGTATTGGTTGGAGTTGGCAAAAAGGGCAACGCTGGTGTCGGGGCTAGGGCTTCAGCGACCAGTGGCTCCACTGCCTGGGCCAGCGTTGTACTCATAAAGTAGGTAAAACCCATCGTTGCTAACAGAATCAGAGCGATCGCCAAAATACTATAGGTATCGTGGATCGCCTTTTCGCGTTCCAGCGAAAAGACAGCCTGTTTGCGCTCGGAACGCACTGCCCAAATCTTATAAAGTTGGTATAGTGCAACCAAGCCACAAATGGCATAAATCCAGGGAGCGTAATTCGCGACAGACTGGATGACGATGCCCATAATGCTCGTTAGTCTACCCCACAGAATACAAAGCACCAAACCGGAAAGCGTTTCCAAAAAGACGAGAGATCATTGGTGGACAATGATGGCGTCTCTTCGGGAACGTTGATAGGTTGGTTGCTGGCTCACATCTCAATTGGCCTGTACAATTGACCCGTATATGGCGTAATCACACCAATTTGGTCAATGGCGTCTCACTCTTATATTATGCAGAGAGTGCGACCGACATCAAGTATAACACTCAGGCCATTTTAGTTTAGCCTTTGCGTATTCTTTGATACAACTACTGTTTAGTACAGCGAATAAATGAATCCAACTACTTCCTGCAACTATTCTCATAGAACCATTTTTACAACAATTCACATCATGACTGCTTAGGAGAACGTATGAAATTCGATGCTGTGTTCCGCTCACGTCGCAGCAATGTTATGGCGACACGCGGCGTAGTTTCCACAAGCCAACCGCTGGCAGCCCAGGCCGGGTTGACAATGCTCCAAGCAGGTGGCACCGCAGCCGATGCCGCTATTGCCACTGCTGCCATGCTCAACGTGGTTGAGCCAGGTTCTACTGGCATCGGCGGAGATTGTTTCGCCCTCTATTGGGACGCCAAGCGCAAGACCGTCACCGCGCTCAATGGTTCGGGACGCGCTGCCGCAGCCGCCTCCATCAGTGAGTTGCACCAATTGGGCTATCGCAAGATGCCCATATTTACAGGTCACAGCGTGAGCATCCCCGGTGCTGTTGCCGGGTGGAGTGATCTACTCGAACGGCACGGGCGTATGTCGCTGGCAGATGTACTCCAACCCGCCATCTGGACAGCAGAGAATGGTTATCCTGTTAGCGAGATCATTGCCAATGGATGGGCAGCGCAGGTCGATAAATTGCTGCGTACTCCCGGTTGGGTCAGTGGCGATCAGGATAATGGGCCAGAACAGCCCAGCGGGCATGAATTGCTCATCAATGGGCGCGCCCCCCGCGCTGGCGAAATCATGCGGATTCCTACTCTGGGTGAAACCATGCGCGGGATTGCCGCCGAAGGTAAGGATTATATCTATCGCGGCGAATTTGCCCGCAAACTAAGCGAGCATGTGCAACGATATGGCGGTTGGATTACGCCAGAAGATATGGCAGCGCATGTGAGCACCTGGGACGAGCCGATTTGTGCCCATTACCGTGGTGTCACCCTCTATGAGTGCCCGCCCAACGGGCAAGGGCTTGCCGCCATTATCGCGGCCAACTTGGCTTCTGGCTTTGACCTTGCTTCCATGTCGGAAGCGGATCGCATCCACACCATGATCGAATGTATGCGACTGGGTTTTGCCGATGCACAACAATGGGTATGTGACCCGCGTGTATATCCCATTCCGCTGGATGAACTGACCAGCATGAAGTATGCTGCCCAACGGCGCACTCGCATCAATCCTAAAACCGCGGCTCAGAATGTGCCTTACGGCGACCCGATAGCCAGTTCAGACACTGTTTATCTTTGTGCGGTTGATGGTGAAGGGAATGCGTGCAGCTTTATCAACAGCCTTTATATGGGCACAGGATCAGGGCTGGTGGTGCCGGGCACAGGCGTCAGTTTGCAGAACCGCGCTGCACTCTTCGTCCTAGATCCTGACCACCCCAATGCATTGGCTCCCAACAAGCGCCCCTACCAGACGATTATTCCTGCCATGACCACGCGTGATGGCGAACTCCATGCGGCTCTGGGCGTGATGGGTGGCTATATGCAGCCCCAGGGACACTTCCAGATGCTGGTCAATCTGGTTGATTTGGAAATGTCACCGCAAATGGCTCTCGACGTACCCCGCTGGGAGTTGATGGGTCCCAGCGCCGGGCTAGGCTGCGGCGAGGAAGGGGGACGGGTGATGATCGAAGAAGGC
>CAMPHP010000037.1 GCA_946885925.1 uncultured Litorilinea sp. | reverse complement strand
GTGTGAGGCTGTGCGTAGTGGTGAGATTCAAGACCGGGTAGTAGTGGCCGCGGTAGCGCTGCTCCTGCTCAATGGATGGATGGAGTGAGCAATATGGCAGCCAATGGCGCGCCAAAGACATTTGTGCAAAAGGCATTAGCGCGTGCGGCAGGGTTGGCCTCAGTCGAGGTGGGTCAGGTGGTTGACGCGCGGCCTGACGTTGTGTTGAGCCATGATAACAGCGCGGCGATTCGCCGTACATGGCTGGAATTTGGGCAGTCGCGGGTCGTGATCCCGGACCGGCTGGC
Source organism: uncultured Litorilinea sp. (assembly GCA_946885925.1). Next base: position 11,323 of record CAMPHP010000037.1, on the reverse strand, counting down.
GATTACGCTCGATCATGCTGTGCCTGCACCCACGACAAAACACGCGCAAAACCATGCGGAGATCCGCGCCTTTGTGGCCGAGCAGGGAATTCGCAACTTTTGGGAGGTGGGTCGAGGTATCTGCCATCAAGTGCTGAGTGAAGAAGCCGTGGTGCTGCCTGGGCAGACGATTCTAGGGGCCGACTCACACACTACTCATTTTGGCTGGTTGGGTGCCTTTGGTGCTGGCATCGGGCGCAGTGAAGTGGCGACGCTGTGGGCGACTGGTGAGTTGTGGCTGCGCGTACCCGAGACGATGCATGTGGTGCTAAATGGGAAATTGCCGCTGGGCGTAACCGCCAAGGATTTTGCGCTGCGGCTGATTGGCGATTTGGGCGCGGATGGTGGTATCTACTATGCGATGGAGTTTAGCGGAGATGGTATTTACGCGCTCTCGCTCGAATCGCGCATGGTGCTGCCCAACATGATGGCGGAGTTTGGGGCGAAGAGTGCCTATATTGCGCCCGACCAGCAAGTCTTTGACTATCTCGCGCCACGTTACATGAAACGTATGGCGCGGCAGGGTAGGGAGCAACTTTCCCCTGAAGAGGCAATGGCCCGCGTGCGCGCTGGTGTGCTTTATCCCGATGCGGGAGCAGAGTACGCTGCGGTATACACCTATGAGGCCGCTGATTTAGAACCCTATGTAGCCTGTCCGCATTCGGTGGATCATGTGCAGCCAGTCTCACACATGGGGACGACGGTGGTGCAGCAGGCATTTTTGGGAACTTGCACCAACGGGCGATTGGAAGATATTGCCGCCGCTGCCCAAGTGATTCAGGGCAAGCAAGTGGCAGCAGGAACTCGCTTCCTGGTCATTCCTGCCTCTAGCCACGTGTTGCAAGCTGCAATGCAAGCGGGCTATATTCAGACGTTGGTAGAGGCGGGAGCGGTGATCGGTGTGCCAGGGTGCGGGCCTTGCATGGGCAACCACATGGGGATTCCTGCACCCGGCGAAGTGACAATTTCAAGCGCAAATCGCAATTTCCGCGGGCGCATGGGCACACCTGATTCTGAGATTTATCTGGCGAGTCCGGCAGTGGTCGCTGCCTCGGCAGTGTTGGGGCGGATTGCCGATCCACGCGAACTTCTTGCCCAACAGGAGAGCAGATGATGAAGCCAATCCAGGGGCGTGCATGGTGTTATGGTGACAATGTGAACACCGACGTAATTTTTCCTGGCAAGTATACGTACACGCTGACCGAACGAGCCGATATTGCCCGTCGTGCCTTGGAAGACTTGGACGCCACCTTTGCGGCAGGGGTCGAACCCGGCGATGTGATTGTGGCAGGGCGCAATTGGGGCTGTGGCTCCAGCCGTGAACAAGCTGCCACCTGTTTGGTCTACAACGGCGTGGGTGCGGTGATTGCCACCTCGTTTAGCCGCATTTTCTATCGCAATGCACTCAACAATGGTCTGCTGGCGATTACTTGTCCTGCTGCCGTAGCAGCTATTATGCCAGGTGAGCAGGTAACGGTTGATTTGGAACGGCTGGTGGTGCGTTGTGGTGCGGGTGAATTTAACTTTCCGCCCTTAAGCCCTAGCATCATGGGGATGATGGAGGCGGGTGGACTGGTCGAGTATGTGAAGCGCAAATTGGCAGCTGAGGCCCAATGACCTATCTGCTGCGCCTTGCGTACCTGCTCATGCGGGCTTGGTCGTGGCTCGTGCGCCCAATTGGCTTGGGTGTGCGCATGATCTTGATGCAGGGTGACGAGGTCGTCTTGGTGCGCCACACCTATATGCCAGGTTGGCACTTCCCAGGTGGCTACATCAACCGCTGGGAGACGCCGTTGGAGGGAGCAGCGCGTGAAGCCAGGGAAGAAGCAGGGGCAGAACTGCTTGAACCACCGCAATTTTTGGGCATTCTTACCTCCTATGGAGGTGGCAAGAGTGACCATGTTGCGGTCTATGTTTGCCGGTCATTCAAGCTAGGTGAGCCTACGGATCGCTATGAGATTGCCGAACGTAAGCTTTTTGCGCTGGATGCGCTGCCACCTGAACTAGGGCAGGCCGCGCGCAAGCTGTTGTGGGACCTTCAACTAAAGGGTGACAAGACAGCCATCAGCAGGTCAACAGCCAGTGACATATAAACGAGTGACATATAAACGAGTGACGTACAAAACCGGCACATGAAAGAGCCGAGGACGCATAGATAGGTGGCGTATGGATTGGGTGTTGTTTAGCCGTGGGCTGGTGGTAGGCTTCGCCATCGCTGCCCCGGTGGGACCGATTGGATTGCTCTGTATTCAGCGGACACTCACACAAGGGCGACTGGTCGGGCTGGCGACTGGTTTGGGAGCCGCCTCCGCAGATGCGATTTACGGGCTGATCGCCGGACTCGGCTTAACGGCAGTCTCGACCTTTTTGACGGATCAGCGTTTATGGTTGGGGTTGGTTGGTGGCTTGTTTCTGTGTTATCTGGGCGTGCGTACCTTGATGACGGCTCCCGCCGAGCAAACCGCCAATGTACAAGCGCAGAAGGGGCGTTGGGCAGCGTACGGCAGCACGCTGCTCCTGACGTTGACCAACCCGATGACGATCTTTTCGTTTCTGGCGGTCTTTGCTGGACTTGGCCTTGCATCTTCTAATAGCGAAGTGGGTGCAGCTGTGTTGGTGGCAGGTGTCTTTGTTGGGTCTGCGGCATGGTGGCTGATATTGAGCAGCGGCACGTCGCTGTTGCGCAACCGGATTGGGCCTACAGTGTTGGGGTGGGTCAACCGGACTGCTGGCGTGATCTTGGTGAGTTTTGGCCTTTATCTTTTTATTGATCTTTTAATCGGCTTGATGGGGTGACGGATGGGCGCGCAACGGTTACGGATTGCACTGATTCCTGGTGATGGCATTGGCTGTGAGGTTGTGCCCGCGGCGCAACGCGTGCTAGACGCAGCCGGGGTGGCGGCAGAGTACCTTCACCTGGATGCAGGTATTGCTACCTTCCAGCGTACCGGCAACGCATTGCCGCCGGAGACATTAGAGGCGGCGCGTTCTTGTCATGGTGCTCTCTTTGGGGCCGTTAGTTCACCCAGCACTCGCACCCCAGGTTATGCCAGCCCGATCTTGACCTTGCGTAAAGAACTGGATCTCTTTGCCAATGTGCGCCCTGCACTTTCGGCTCCTGTGCCGGGGAGCCAAGCAGGGATTGACTTTGTGATTGTGCGAGAGAATACCGAGTGCCTGTATGTGAAACAGGAGCGGGAGGAGGAGAATGGCGCGCGCGTGGTTGCCGAGCGTGTGATTACGCGGCGAGCATCGGCACGAGTGACCCAAGCTGCCTGTGAGCTTGCCCAACACCGCGCCGCCCGACGCCCGGAGCGACGCCCGCTACTGACTATCGTGCATAAGGCCAATGTACTCGCCTTGTCCGATGGTCTCTTTCGCACCACTGCATTGGACGTGGCGGCAGGCTATGCCGGGTTGACCGTGGAAGAGCAGTTGGTTGATTCGATGGTCTATCGCATGATTCGTGAGCCTCAGCGTTATGACGTGGTGGTTGCGCCCAATCTCTATGGCGACATCCTGAGCGATGCGGCGGCGGCGTTGGTGGGCGGGCTTGGGCTTGCGCCGAGCGCCAATGTGGGCGAAGAGTATGTTTTGGTCGAGCCTGTGCATGGCAGCGCGCCTGATATTGCAGGCAAGGGCATCGCCAATCCTGTTGCGGCAATCCGTGCTGCAGCACTCCTGATGGAGCAGTTAGGCGAAAGCGGTGTGGCGAAACGGATTGAAGATGCAGTGGATCGTGTGCTGGCTGCGGGGGTGTGGACATCTGATTTAGGCGGACGTGCCACGACGGATGAAGTCACTGATGCAGTCTGCTCGGCTTTACTTGCAGAGCATGTGATTTCCTGACCGCCGGAGGCTCATGCAGATTAACAAGTAAGATCGGTAACGGTAATCGTACGGTTGCCGCCAGTCCTATGATGTGGCACGCGGTTCTGTCACCCCTACGGAATGACAAGGCACGTTGACCTGTAGTGGGCTGATGGTTTGTGGTGACATTATGTAATTTGCTTGGCATTAACAAATAGGTGATTTAGAGAATAGGGAGAAAAGAAGATGGCGCTCAAGACAGTATCTGGCACGGCAGAATGCCCAGAATGTGCTGCTGATATCGAGTTGAAGAATGTGATGCAGAACGAAATTGTCCAGTGTCCCGAATGTGGAGCAGATCTGGAAGTCGTGAGCATCGAGCCGATTGAACTTGCATTAGCTCCAGAAGAAGAAGAAGACTGGGGTGAATAAGATGAAGGTCGGGGTACTCTATAGCCGCGTGCGTGCTGAGGAAAAATTACTTTTCGAGGCATTCGAGAAGCGCGGTGTCAACTTTGAACTGCTGGACGACCGGGAGTTGATCTTCGAGATTACCCCTGGCCCACGCTATGATGCTTATACCCAATATGATCTTGTGGTCGAGCGTTGTATCAACCACAGCCGCGCCCTTTATAGCCTGCGTATGTTAAATGACCGCGGTGTCCCCACGGTCAACACAGCGCAGGTGGCAGATATTTGTGGTAATAAGCTGCAAACGACCAGCGCCCTTACTGCGGCGGGAGTGCCATCGCCACGTACGCTGATTGCCTACGATACCGAGAGCGCACTCCAGGCAATTGAAGAGTTGGGCTATCCTGTGGTTTTAAAGCCTGCTGTTGGCTCGTGGGGACGTTTGTTGAGCAAGATTAACGACCGTGAAGCTGCTGAGGCGATCCTGGAACATAAGGAGGTGTTGGGTACGTATCACCACACCATCTATTACATTCAGGAATATATCAAGAAGCCCATGCGCGACATCCGCGCCTTTGTGGTGGGTAATGAGACCATTTGCGCCATCTACCGCGGTTCGGAACATTGGATCACCAACACGGCGCGCGGTGGCAAGTCGAGTAACTGCCCCGTGACACCAGAGTTGAATGACATCTGTGTGGCGGCTGCCAAGGCATGTGGAGGTGGGATTGTTGCCATTGATGTGCTGGAAGACCCGGACCGCGGGTTGCTTGTCAATGAAGTCAATTACACAATGGAGTTTCGCAATAGCATTGCGCCCACTGGTGTCGATATTCCAGGACGGATGGTGGATTTCTCGTTGCAAGTGGCGCGTGATGGCTGGGCTGTGGCTAACGGCTGGACAAATGGCGAGCAACTTTACCAAGCGGTGTCGCTAACGGGCGAAGACTAGGCCCGATTTAGCAAGCCGCCTAGCGAAGGTGGACGAGAAAGATGGCAGAACGAATCCGCGCATCTATTGTCGGTGCGTCTGGTTATGTGGGTGGTGAGCTGCTGCGCTTGCTGTTAGACCATCCCCATATTGAGGTGGGTCAGGTGACCAGCGAACGCAATGCAGGCGCGTTTGTCCACTTTACGCATCCAAACTTGCGTGGGCGCACCAAACTCCAGTTTGTTAGCGCGGCGGATTTGGAAGCCTGCGATGTGCTCTTTCTAGGGCTGCCGCATGGTGGCGCAATGGGGCGTATTGCTGAGTTTGCGGCGCTGGCCCCACGCATCGTGGACTTGAGTGCAGACTTCCGGCTGCGGGATTCCGCTGATTATGACCGCTGGTATGGCAAGCCGCACGCCAACCCCGAATGGCTGGCAAAGTTTGTCTATGGCTTGCCCGAACTGCACCGAGAGGAACTGAAGAATGCCCAGTATGTCTCTGGTGTCGGCTGTAATGCGACTGCCACCAACTTGGCAATTTGGCCGTTGCTGGTCAATGGGCTGATGGATGCGGAACGCGGCGTCATCTGTGAAGTCAAGGTGGGGAGCAGTGAGGGTGGCAATAAATCCAGCGACGCTACCCACCATCCGGAGCGGGCTGGGGTGATGCGGAGCTTTGCGCCAACGGGCCACCGGCACACGGCAGAGATCCTGCAAGCGGCGCGGCTGGCAGGGGTGGAGACGCATGTTCATCTCAGCGCAACTGCGGTAGACAATGTGCGTGGCGTGTTGGCGACGGCTCATCTTTTTGTAAAATCGGGCGTGACCGAAAAGGATTTGTGGAAGGCATACCGTCAGACCTACCGAGATGAGCCGTTTGTGCGGCTGGTTAAGGAGAAGACGGGGATTTATCGCTATCCCGAACCCAAGATCTTGTCGGGAAGCAATTATGCTGATGTAGGCTTTGAGCTTGATGGGCAAAGCGGGCGCGTTGTTGCAATCTGTGCAATTGACAATCTGATGAAGGGGGCGGCTGGCACTGCGCTGCAATGCCTTAATCTAATGGCGGGATGGGACGAGACGACGGGGTTGACCTTTCCGGGGCTGCATCCGATTTAGTAGGGGGACAACCTTCCTGGCAGCCACCGAGAGGGTTTCCGGCTTCGAGGAAGGTGTTCTCGACAATTAATATTCAAAAGTTAGTATTCAAAAGCAAGAGTTAAAGACCATGATCGTAATCAAAGTGGGTGGCGGCAAAGATTTGAACATTGACGCCGTTGTGGCGGATATTGCTGCGTTACACCAGGCTGGGCAACCACTGTTGTTGGTGCATGGCGGTGCGGAGACCACAAACGAGGTGGCTACGGCATTGGGCCACCCACCGGAGTTTGTCACCAGCGAAAGCGGCTATGTCAGCCGCCGCACCGACCGGCGCACACTAGAGATTTTTGAGATGGTCTATTGTGGGCAACTCAACAAGATGTGGGTTGAAAAGCTCCAGGGCCAGGGTATTAATGCTGTGGGCTTGAGCGGGCTGGATGGACGCATCTTTGAAGGCACACGCAAAGATACGCTGCGGGTGCGTGTCAATGGTAAACGGCTGGTGCTGCGTGATGACTGGACTGGAACAGTTGATCGGGTGAATACCCATCTGCTGCAATTGCTGCTGGATAATGGCTACCTACCTGTGTTGACGCCACCTGCCTCCTCAGATCGGGGTGAGGCGATCAATGTGGATGGGGATCGCGCTGCGGCAATGGTGGCTGCTGCCTTTAATGCTGAGGCGTTGATCATCTTGTCGAACGTGCCGGGGCTGCTGCGCGAGTTTCCTGACGAGGGCACGCTGATCCGCGAGATTCCGCGTGCCAAGGCCAATGACTTTATGCAGTTTGCCGAAGGGCGCATGAAGAAGAAGGTCATGGGCGCGGTCGAGGCGATTAATGAAGGCGTACAGCGGGTAATCTTTGCGGATGGGCGAATAGAAGCGCCGATTTCTGCTGCGTTGGCAGGGGGTGGTACGCAGATCGCGTGAGTGGAAACCTTCAAGGAAGCTTCCTCGGAGGTGGATGGCAAACATCGTTGATAGGGCGGCCTAGAGCAGAAGAGAGGATGCGTGACGTGGTGGAGATGGAAAACTTGACGGCAAACTTGGCCGAGATCGAGGAACGGTTGCTTGGGGGGACGACCCAGCGCCGGGGTGATGGGGTCTTTTCACGCGGAGAGGGATGTTGGCTGTGGGATACCGAAGGCCGACGCTATTTGGATTTGACCGCAGCCCAGGGGGTGGCGATGTTGGGTCACTGCCACCCGGTATTGAGCGATGCCCTGGCGAAGCAGGCGCATACGCTGATTGCGTGTCCCAACTTTCTCTACAATGACACCCGTGCTAAGTTTGCTGCAAAACTCGAAGAAGTATTGCCTCCTCACCTGAATCATGTCTTCCTGGCAAATAGTGGCGCAGAGGCGATTGATGGCGGGTTGAAGTTTGCCCGTTTGGTGACCGAGCGTACTGGCATTATCGCTACCATGCGTAGCTTCCACGGGCGCACAGTTGGTGCAGTCTCGATGACCTGGGAGCCAAAGTATCGCAAGCCTTTTGAGCCGCTGCTGAATGTGACCCATGTTCCCTATAACAATCTTGAAAAGCTTGACGCTGCGCTGGATGACAGGATTGGCGTTGTGGTTTTAGAGACGGTGCAGGGGGAAGGTGGGGTGAATGTGGGCGAGGCCGAGTTTTTGCAGGGCGCTGAGAAGCTTTGCCGGGAACGGGGCGCGCTGCTGATGATTGATGAGATTCAGACCGGTTTTGGTCGAACAGGGAAATGGTTCGGTCACCAGCATTTTGGTTTGGAGCCGGATATTATCTGTATGGCAAAGGGAATCGGTGGCGGCTTCCCGATGGGCGCAATTGCCTATAATGACCGAGTCAATGCTAAGCTTTACCAGGGCGCGCATGGCAGCACCTTTGGCGGCAACCCGATGGCAAGTGCAGCGGGGTTGGCATCAATACAAATCTATCAAGATGAAAAGGTAATTGAGCATGCGGCAGAGATGGGGGAACTGCTTTTTGAGCGGCTTAACGCTACCCTCCTCGACCGCATGGTTGTGCGTGAGATTCGCGGTATGGGACTGATGGTTGGCATTGAATTGCGTGAAAAGGCTGGGCGCTATATCAAGACATTGATGGATGATTATGGTGTCTTGGTGCTGCCAGCGGGGAGCAATGTGATTCGCCTGCTGCCGCCATTGATCATCACACCCGATGAGATTGAGATTGGTATCCAAGCCCTGGCTGGGGTGCTGCCAGCGTAATTTTAGAATGGTAGAGTAATGACGCAGGAAGCCACAGCGCCAATGTCTGTCGATCAGATGTCCGTAGAGCAAACGAGCGCAGTTGCGCTGCTGCTAGGATTGGTGGCGATTCCATCGCTGTCGCGCCAGGAGCAAGCTGCCAGCCAATGGTTAGTGGAGCAAATGCAGCGTTTGGGCTATGCGCGTGCCTACGTGGATGAGGCAGGCAGTGCCGTAGGGGAATTAGGACCGGAGGATGCAGAGCAGGTGCTTATACTGCTCGGCCATATTGACACCGTGCCGGGGGATATTCCTGTACGCATTGAAGAAACTCCAGAGGGAGCAGCGCTTTATGGACGCGGTAGCGTGGACGCAAAGGGACCGCTGGCGACCTTCGTGGCGGCGGGGGCACGTGTGGGTGATGCTTGGGCGCACGCTAATAATTTGCGCGTAGTCATAGTCGGCGCAGTCGAAGAAGAGGCAGCGACAAGCAAGGGAGCGCGAGCTATTCGCAATCGTTTTGATGGTAGGGCGAATCCTGTCCCCAAGGCATGTATTATTGGTGAGCCTAGTGGCTGGCCGCGGGTTACGTTGGGCTATAAGGGGCGCTTGCTGGTTGAGATGCTGGCGTCACAGCCAATGATGCATACGGCAGGGCCAGACGCTGGTGTGGCGACGGTGGCGGTGGATCTGTGGAATTGGGTCGCTGCGTATGCCGAGCGTTTTAATGCAGAACGTCCTCGTGCCTTTGACCAACTAATGCCCAGTTTGCGCCGCGTGCGAACAGAGACGACGCCTAGCATGGACGATGTGGTGGATGCACAGATTGGGATTCGTTTGCCACCTGCTTTTGATGTGCATGGCTTTGCCCAGGAGATCGTGACCTGGATGAATGGACGCGTGGGTGGAGCGGCGCAAGTGCCTGCTGCGATTCCCGAAGCCGTTGATCTGGTGATAAAGGTTGAAGGCAAGCCAGCCACGGTAGATCTCCGCTTCCGTGGCTATGAGCAGACATGGCGTAGCGAACGTGACCCGCTGCTGGTACGCAGCTTTTTGGCTGCCATTCGCTCAATTGCGCCTGATGAAAAAGCGTCGTTTGTGGTAAAGACAGGGACGAGCGATATGAATGTGGTGGCTCCGGTCTGGGGCTGCCCGATTGTCGCCTATGGGCCGGGTGATAGCAGTTTGGATCATACGCCCAACGAGCATCTGCTACTCGGTGAGTATTGGCGCGCTGTGCTGGTCTTGGAGCAGACGCTGCGTAATCTGGGGGCGATGCTTAACCAGGCTGAATAGCCGCGATTGGCGCAAACCTGCTCGGAGCCTGAAGCTTCAAGGAAGGGCGCGACCCTTAGGTTTGTTTAGCTTCAAATTCGTTTTCTCGATGAGTACTGGCAGAGAGCAGCCCCCATAAGGGGGCTTTTTTGCTTGCCGGAGCGCTTTAGCCTTGGGCCATGCAGCGCGTCTTTTACCCAATTTATCGCTACTTTTCCCCAGTTATTCAAATTTATCCCCATCTTATCCCCAATTTCGCAAAATTGCCCGTATCCATCGCATAACTCTTGCGTCGTAATTGGTAGAACCCTACAGGGAGTAGTGCGAAGCGGCTGTTTCCGGCAGCCATTTCCCGATGATGTGCTCCCGATTCCCGTAAAACCTAGTATTGTTTGACCTCTATCGGCATTTGCCATGCTGGCGTATCGCCTATTTGGCAACGTGTCTGCCACGCCTATGTGGTGGACTGGTGATCCATTGCTTTTTTTGCCGGTAGCTTCTTGACGATTTTTCGACTGCCCCCGTGTGCATAGACGGCTATAAAGGATATTTGGGTTGGTTGTACCGGCGCAGTGCCCGGCCGCCGACAGAGCGAGACTGCGTCGACCTGTCTGTTCTCATCATGTTGACATCAAGGAGGTACCGCAAATGCGGGAAAAGTTGCGTCATCCATTGGGGTATCAGGTAGGCTGTGTATTGTACAGTCTGCGTGAGTGGTTTCGCCATAAACCACAGGCCCAACGCCGGCTCATTAGCGGCGGTTTGGGTGTGATGGTTGTGGCGATATTGGGGCTGGTGGCCGCGATGCCAGCGATTACTAGTGCGTCGGAAATTGATGCCTTGGGTAATGGTGGGTTTGAGCAAGGCTTTAACCAGGTTGATGGTTGTGGTGTGGTGGGCATCCAATGGGCTTGTTTTACCAATGGCGGTGCAGCCGCGTATGGCTTCTATGAGGATCAATGGTCGTCTGTGGTCTACGAAGGCAAGTCTAGCCAGATGATTGAGATCAATACCAAAAATTTAGCTGCTGGCGACAATGACCGCTATGCTGGTATCTCGCAGACGGCGAGAGTTGTGCCGGGAGCGACTTACAAGTTTTCGCTGCGCGGCATGATCCGCACTACCAATAGCGAAGGCGATCCGTGGCGCTATAGTGTACAGGTGGGATGGCTGAATGGCCCTCATGGCGATTGGCGTGATGTTACCAATTGGACCGATGTGGGCTGGAATACATACTACAATCGCACTGAACCGGGCGCATTTCAGGCCTTCCAAACAAACCTGGTTCCTGATAGTGAACTGGTGACGGTCTTTGTGCGCGTGTGGAAGAAGTGGGGTGTTGCCTATGAAGAGATCGATGTCAATTTGGATGCGATTTCTTTGACAGGCCCTGCAGCGCATGGACCCAAGTCTGAACCGCAGCGTCCTGATGTTGCATACCCAGGTATTGGTGGGCCTGTGCAACAGGGGCAGCCAGGACCGCAAGAACCCCATCGCCCAGAAGCACGCCCTGATGAAGCTCGACCTCAAGATTGGCGCGATCCAGAGCAGCGACCTCAACAACAAG
>CAMPHP010000036.1 GCA_946885925.1 uncultured Litorilinea sp. | reverse complement strand
CGCTCGGCCTGTTCCGGGCTCATGCTGTCGCCAAAGAGCGTGTTGATCTCTTGCCCCAATGTACGGATAGATTCCGCTGCATTTTGAAAGGCAATTACACGGAAGCGGTTCTCACCTAGAATTTGGAGGATATCAGCCACCAACGCCAGTTCCGCAGCCACATCGTAGTTCGTCAGGCGCTTGCGTGGAGTGGTATTACCTACCTCTGTGTCGGACACCATGTCCTCACTTTCATCGTTTGCCATATTTCGTGGAGAGAGCGGCCCCTTCAAATCTAATGGGGCTAGGGAGCTATCCGCTCGGCTCCCACTCCAATTATAGCATGGCGCTTGGGCATGACCAATCACCTTTGGCCCATCACGCACAAATGTTCATCTTTTTTTCAGGAGATAGAATGGGAGCAAAACAAATCCTGCACATTCTGCTAAGTTGCTATCTCTTCGGCTCAAGCGGATAGAGCGTAAACTTAAACGTAAACTCTCCCGGCAGCAACATATACGTGGGTAGCACACCAGGACCACAACTTCCATTGCCTAACCCTCCCTGACGCGCATCCAGGTTGAGGATTATCTCGCGCCGCCGGGGTAAGTCATAGGTGTGCGTTGCCACCGTCAGATCCTCGGCGGTGAAATGGTGGACACTGAACTCCAGCATCTCCTCTGCTACCACGAGCAACCCTGTACCCTGCTCATCCGTCAGCCGTACCCAGCGCACCTCCGTATGATTACCATGCTCTTGAGGCTTGAGATAGGGGATAAACTGTTCATCCACGCTACTACAATAGACGCCCACCGCGGCACTCTGTTTACGGTCGGCATAATTTTCGTGAGGACCGCGTCCATACCACATCACGCGATTGAATTGCTCCGGCAGCGCCAACGTTAGACCGATGCGCGGCAGGAAAGGCGGTTGCGCCCCACTGCATACCACGCGCAGATCTACCGTTACCCCACCATCAGCACTGAGTCCATAGCGCACGAGATAATCAAAGCGTGTTTCATTCGCAGGACGCAACATCTCGCGCAGCCCAGTTTCGCTTTTGTTGGCAAAATGCGCCAGTTCAGTACGCACATCCACCGGCACACGCGAACGATTACCCGCAGAGACTAGTTGGTTCAACACAGTCAATAGATGAGCAATCTTGCCCCTGGCGTCCATGTCAGCCAGCATAAAACGCACCTTGCTCGCCTGATCCGCTCCCTCAAGCTGGTCATAATCGCCGCCAAAAGCTTGGCACAGCAATCGCACTTGACCCTCATCGGCATAGGTACCCAACATCGCACCCAGCCGCTCCATGATTTCTTTCCAGCGCGCCGCCTGCACCACCGCAGAGTCCACCGCGGCGACCGCAGCACCCCGCACCTCCACCTGCGTCCCCCGCTCCTCAATCAAGCTTACACCGTCAACCTGATCCTCCAGCCGGTCAAGCCCGCTTTCACGCCAACGGATGGCAGCCTTCTGATCCCCCCAAGTATTCGCATCGTTGTCGGTAGGGGCACGCCAGATTTGTAACATTGGCCCTTTCTCAAACAGCTTTCTGTTCGCGCGTGCCAGCGTCAACAAACGTCCTTGCTCTTTATCCAAGACGACCTGTACATCACCCCGCATGAGTTCCAACGTTTCAGGCGTCTCATGCACCCGAACCGCTACACTTTCATTCTGATTGGCAGGGGAAATAAAGGTATTCGGTAGCGCAAACTGTTGCCACGCTACTTCATGGCCTGCCTCTGCCCAACTCGTCGCCGCAGTCAAGCGTGCCCGGATCGTCAGCCAGTAATCAGCCTCTGGTTCCTGCAGGTACCCATTCAGCCCCAATCGCACCGTCGTCGCTTGCCCTGCCGGTGTGGAGAGACGGGGAAGAATGCCTTTCTTTACAACAGTTTGGCTAGCCACACCTGTATCAGTCATGACTGGCCCGATCTCTAACACCTCCCACGAAATTTCGATGCCACTCAGGTCAAGCGTGTGATAGCCATTCTCAATGGTAAGCAGCCCGGGTGTTCCGGGTTCAGCCTGACGAAAACGGATCGGCTCCAGCACCTTCTTATATTCCCACAGGGCAGGATGGGGCGTTCGATCCGCCCCCAAGAGACCATTGCCGCAGAAGTTGCCATCATTGGGAGAGTCGCCAAAGTCGCCACCATACGCATAGAAAAGCTCGCCATCGGGCGTCTCTTGGCGAATCCCCTGATCCATCCAATCCCATAAAAATCCACCTTGTAGGCGGGGATAGGTTGCAATCGCCTCCCAATACTCCTGCAAATTCCCCGTGCTGTTGCCCATCGAGTGGGCATACTCACACATTACAATTGGCCGCGTCTCGGTAGGGTCTTCCGCCAATTCGATAATGCGCGCCACACTGGGATACATCGGGCCTAAGATGTCTACAATCGGCGCATCTTCGGCTGGGTGATAATGGATCAAGCGCGTGGGATCATGCCGCCGGATCCAATTCGCCATCGCATCGTGGTTGCGCCCATAACCCGATTCATTGCCCAACGACCAGACGATAATGCTAGGATGATTCTTGTCCCGCTCCACCATCCGCACTACGCGATCCATAAACGCGCTCTCCCACAGCGGATCTTTGGTCAACCGATCCCAGACACCGTGGGTCTCTAGATTAGCTTCGTCATAAAGTAACAACCCATAGCGGTCACAAAGCTCATACCAGCGCCGGTCGTTGGGATAATGCGAGGTACGCACAGCATTGATATTGACCTGCTTCATCAGCTCAATATCTCGGATCATCGATTCCGTGGTCACCACATGCCCATTCACCGGATCATGCTCGTGGCGATTGACCCCTTTGAGCAAAATGCGCTTGCCATTCAGGTGGATCTGCCCCTCTTTTAACTCCACGCGGCGGAAGCCCACTCGACAGCCAGTCACCTCGACAGGCGTACCCACGGCATCTGCAAGCGTCAAGATGGCTGTATAGAGATACGGGGTTTCGTCCGACCATTGCTGCGGATTGGGAATCCAATGGCTCAACTCCACAATGGTTTCACGCCCTTGTGCCAGGTCTACATCTTGCGACACAGGCTCGTCAAAGACTGGCTGTCCATCGGCATCATACAACTGCACACGCAGGCGATAATCCCTTGCCGCGGCAGTATAGGCGCGCACATGCCCTTGCACATGCAGAGTCGCCCCAACATAATCTGCATCACGATTAGGACGCACCCAGAAATCGCGCAGGTGAATAGCCGGGGCTGACCAAAGCCATACACTGCGATAAATGCCGCTCAATCGCCAAAAGTCTTGGTCCTCCAGATAACTTCCATCCGACCAGCGCAACACCTGGACAGCCAGTACGTTCTCGCCCGCTTGCACATAGTGCGTAATGTTAAACTCTGCGGGCACGCGGCTCTCTTCGCTATAGCCCACCATCTGACCATTCACCCAGAGATAACAGGCGGAGTCGACACCTTCAAAATGTAGAAATATCTGCCGCCCTGTCCACTCCTCTGGAACAGTAAAGGCGCGCCGGTAGCAGCCGGTAGGGTTATTATCTTGGGGAACTGCGGGTAGATCATCAATGGGGAAGGGATAGCGAATGTTGGTATAAATAGGAATGTCATATTTGGGCTTACCGGAGGCAAACTCCTCACCCAACATCTGCCAATTACTCGGTACAGGGATGGTATCCCATTCCCCATCGTCAAAATCTATCTGGGCAAAATTCGCAGGCGATGAGGCTGGGTTGGGAGCCCAATAGAAGCGCCACTCACCATCAAGCCGCTGCACAAAAGGCGATTTCTCCCAATCCAGCACTGTTTCGGACAGGGCAGCCAATGCACATTGCTCGTCGGCAAAGGGGATAAACGAAGCGTGGGCAACTTCTTTGTTGCGTCCCACCACCAGCGGATTGCACCAATCCGGCACACTTGTTTCCATTCCATACTCCTTTGGTCGCTACGCGTCAAGACGACCTCCACTGGCAAATAAAAAGCGCACGGACCGTGAAACACAACGACCGCGCGCAATTCCTCACTCAGGTCAATCCGCCTATCCTACCTTAACCTCGCTGGGCAATGGTTTGCCAGGTTGCACGGGCGGCTCTGCCCCGGCCAACAGCCCAGGCCACAACGCAAAGCTCACCACGCCAATCAGCACGCCAAACCACAAGGTACAGAAGCGAATCAAGAGAGCCGCTGCGGTGGCTTCTGCCGCTGACAACGCCACAAGTTGTACAGTCAACGCCACCAAGCTGCCTTCCACACCTCCTAATCCCCCAGGCATTGCAACTGCCGCCCCGATCACCGTACTCATGCAGAAGATAAAGACTGCCACCAGTAGCGTGCCGCCGCTAGCAGGTGCGCCAAAACCCAGGAGTACCACATAATAAGCCACTCCCTCTGCT
Source organism: uncultured Litorilinea sp. (assembly GCA_946885925.1). Next base: position 7,274 of record CAMPHP010000036.1, on the reverse strand, counting down.
GCCCAACAGATGGCTCCGATGGTAAGCGCGAACAGCAAATTGCGTAGCCCAAAGACAATGCGCGCGCTCTCATAAAAGCTATGCAGGTGGGTAGCGAACCGCTTTACCACTGGTAGCCGCTCCCCTACTGCCAAGAACCAAAGCGCCAGCGGGCGAACTTGCACCACCACAATAAAGAGCACAAAAGCGGTTAGGACCAACGCTGCCACCAGCCGCGCGGTCGTATTGGGAAAGACAAAAAGTCCCGCAGCCGCGAGGATGAGCATTGCCATGCCGTCCAACATGCGCTCACCCAGGATGACCGGCGCAGTCACGCTCATGGGCGTACCCGCCACATTCCTAACCATGTACGGTTTAAGAAACTCACCCGCCTTGCCAGGGGTCATCACCATTAACATACCAACCCCAAAGGTGCGTACACTGTCCCGAAAGCTAATAGAGGAGCCTAGCAGCCGCAGATACCAATGCCAGCGCAGGCAACGCCCAATATAGTTCACCAGGGTCAACGTGATCACAGGGGCCAGCCACATCCACGGGAAGGTTTGCAGTGCCGAGGTAAGTTCGCCCCAGTCGCTATACAGCGCCAGCCCGATATAGACCAACAGGGCAATAACCAGAGAGTAGAGAAATTTGCGACGAAGATCGTTGCTCATAAGCAATCCATTGGGGATAGATGTTTACGGATAGATGCCACGCAGTTTAATCGCCTCGACCACCCGCTCTACCGCAATCACATTAGCGGCAGTACGCAGGTTGCATTTGCGCTGGGCACTGGTACGCATGACCACTTCCAGATTGTCCAACAGCTTACGCTCCATCTGGCGGCGCACCTCGCTTTCATCCCAGAAAAAGGATTGCAGGCTCTGCACCCACTCGAAATAGCTCACGACCACACCACCAGCATTACAGAGGATATCGGGGATGACGATAATGCCCTTTTCCTCAAGGATTTGGTCTGCCTCTGGCGTGGTGGGGCCATTCGCGCCCTCCGCTATAATCTTGGCGCGCACGCTGCCGGCATTCTGCTTGGTCAACTGCCCCTCCATCGCCGCAGGCACCAATATATCAACCGGCAATGCCAACAATTCCTCGTTGGTCAGACTCTCGGCATGTGGAAAACCCGTCACCGTACCCGTCTCAGCTACATGGCGGACCAAAAGCCGTAAGTCTAGCCCGTTGGCGTTATAAATTCCCCCATACTTATCGCTGGCAGCAACAATGCGCGCACCGCGTTCATGCATCGTGCGCGCCGCCCAACTGCCAACATTACCAAAGCCCTGCACCGCCACGGTCATATCTTCGAGCGAACGACCCAAACGCTGGCGCACCACAGCCCGTGTTACATAGGTTACACCCAAACCCGTTGCGGACTCACGCCCAACCGTGCCACCTACAGCAACGGGCTTACCCGTGATCACCGCCGGAATCGAATAGCCCTTGTGCATGGAATAGGTATCCATGATCCACGCCATGATTTGAGCATTCGTCCCAACATCAGGCGCAGGAATATCGCGTTCTGGACCGATAAAGATACTGATCTCGGTGGCATAGCGGCGCGTCATCTTCTCAAGCTCACGCTTGCTCAGTTCGCCAGGATCGACAACAACGCCACCTTTCGCGCCACCATAGGGCAAATCCATCAACGAACACTTCCAGGTCATCCACATCGCAAGCGCGCGGCACTCATCCAACGTGACATCAGGATGATAGCGAATCCCGCCCTTGGTCGGCCCTTTGACCATATTATGATGGATACGGAAGCCTTCAAACATTCGTACAGAGCCATCATCCATCTGAACCGGGAAATGGACAATCAACTCACGTTGAGGCACGGAAAGATAGGCGCGGAAAGAGTCTGGCAGTCCCATAAACTGCGCCACTGTCTCAAATTGATGTTGAGCAACCTCATAGGCACTAACCCGTTGGGAAACCACCGGTGCAGAGGTCAACGAGACATCGCTCGTCGCTGATATTTTCGTACGCTGCGCCGCTTCGCCTTGCGCTGCACTCCGTTGCGTATCACCATTTTGCGCTCGCTCATTGGCGACATTCTCACCAGCACCATCACCGCTGGACATTTGCTCGTCGTTCGGTCGTTGCTTTGCCAAGATCTCCTCCTCATTGAGTAGATTGATTTAGAAGCTGTTAAAAGGACTGGCTGCTACTATGGCTTACGGTGTATGGCTTACGGTGTATGGCCTACGGTGCCAGGACGACCTTCAATACGCCCCGCTCTCTTGCGTTAGCCAGTGCCGCCGTTGCGTCATCCAGCAGATAACGTGCCTGGATCAGCGGTACAACCTGCACGCGACCGCTTGCCAGCAAACGCAGCGCTGGCGGAAAAGGCCCACAACGACTGCCTACAACCGTCACTTCATCAACCACCAAGGAATTCAAGTTAACCGCCGGTTGTTCTCCGGCGAACGTACTTTTTATCACCAGGGTTCCAGCAGGGCGAACAAGCGCGCGACAGGTCGCAAACCCGCTGGCAGAGCCGGTGGCTTCCACCACGACACCAGCAGGTTCCGCCGCCAATGCAGCCCTCACCTCCGCCGTATCCCCCACAGTCTTGCACCCATGCCACTGCTCAAGCAGCGCCAAATGATCTGGATGGCGTCCCACAACGGTCAGGTCACAACCCGTTAAGGCAAGCACTTGAGCAATCAGCATCCCCAATCGTCCATCACCCACCAAATAAACGCGTGTTGTGGGTGCGATATGGACTTGTTCCAAAATCTCCAGCGCCGCCGCCAGTGGCTCGGTAAAAACAGCCTGTTCATCACTCACATTATCAGGCACAAGATGGAGATTCGCTAGAGGCAAGGTGAGGAATTCTGCCATTGCACCATCTTTGTTGATTATACCTACGCATTGGCGGCGAGGACAGTGCTTGCCTAAACCTCGATGACAGAGCGTACAATCACCGCACCCAATGTTAATTTCACCAACGACGCGCCGCCCTACCCATTCAGACGCTCCAGCAGCCTCTACAACCTCACCCACAAATTCATGGCCCAGAACACCCCTGTAGCCACCTTTATACCCCTGTATCAGTGCCAAGTCTGTAGCACAAATCCCCACCAACCGCACTCGGATCAGTGCTTCATCTGTGCCTGGGGTGGGATTCGGGTAGGAGGTATCAAGGCGGGGTCCCTGGTCAGTCAGCAGTAGTGCGCGCATTGGCATCAATGCTCATTCTAGCAAAGTCTGCAATGTTGTAATGCATGAAGTCGAGCATACAGGGTTCATGTCCCTCACCAGAGAGTGCACACGAGGATCCCGGTAAAGCTTCACCCAATCAAAGTGGCGGCGAAGTTTACACATCGCCGCCAGCAAGCCCATTATAGAAAAGTAACGGCCACAACTATGCAGGAGCAGTATGCCCGTTCCCAACGGGTACCGGCTTGCGTACATGGCCGAACCAAGAGCCTTCTTCCCAAGCAACCAACAACGCCGTAGCATTAAAGATGGAGCTGTAAGTCCCCGACACCATACCCACCAACATAATCGCCATAAACTCTTGGAGACTAGCCCCGCCAAAGAGCATAACGGCAACCACCACCAAGAAGACCGTGATCTGCGTACCCAATGAGCGGCTCATCGTTTCCCACAAGCTACGATTCGTAATGGTTGCAAAGTCCTCGCCGCGGAATTTGCGAATGTTCTCACGGATGCGGTCAAAGACCACAATCGTATCATGCACACTAAAACCGATCACCGTCAGCACAGCCGTCAAGAAGAGCGCATCAACTTCCCAACCGGCAATAAAGTGCATAATGCCGACAAACGTTATGGTCACAAGAACATCATGGATCAGAGAAATAACAGCACACGCTCCATAACGGAAAGGATGCGGAACCTGACGGAAAGCCCAAGCAATATAGAGCAAAATCCCGATTGAGGTGATCGCCACAGCCCCAAGTGCAGCATTGCTTACTTCGCTACCAACTGACGGGCCAATGCTACGGTAGGAGCGTTCCTCAAAGTCGCCAAAACGGGAGCGCAGGGCTTCTTCTATGCTAGCTTTCTCCGTGGCATCCAGTTCTTTGAGCTTGGCTTGCACCGTCTGCCCATCATCGACTGAATATACCGTGGTATCGCTAAAACCGGCATCGACAAAGACATCGCGCACATCGGTAGGCGGCACATCTTGTGAAAAACGCATTTCCCACAAAGTACCACCCGTGTAATCAATGCTCAAAGGCAGAATTGTACCGTAGGTTGCAAAGGAGTAGCCCATGAATAGCAACCCGGGCACAATCATAATTAACGAAACAATGTACCAAATCGAGCGACGCCCAACAATATCATACATAACCAAAGACTTCCTTCTTCTGGTCCGGTAATTCGGCTCCAAAGAACTAGCGAATAGAATTAGCCAGCCAAACTCGCAAACTTACTACGCAGGTCAAGTTCGTAATGACTAATCATAGCGGCAAATCGTAGCGACTAACCGTAGCGACTAATCGTAGCGGCTAATATCCCAACAGGGCGCGGGATTCAAGTAGCTTGCGCCCGCCCGTGCTCAGGATTGCACGCATAAAGGTTCGCGAGATGGTCACAGCCGTAAACATCGATAAGATAACACCAATAGCCAACGTTACAGCAAAGCCCTTGACCACACTGGCACCAAATGTATTGCCAAACCAGAAGAGCACCGCACAGCTAATCAGCGTCGAGAAGTTACCATCGCGAATGGCTAACCAGGCACGGCTAAAGCCTGCCTCTACTGCCAAACGCAGAGAGCGCCCGTTGCGTAGCTCTTCTTTCATATGCTCAAAGATCAGAATGTTCGCATCCGTCGCCATACCGACCGAGAGGATGAAACCGGCAATACCAGGCAAAGTTAGCGTCACAGGCAACAGCTTAAAGATCGCCAGGTTGAGCAATACATAAATGACCAAGGCAACATTCGCCAAAAGCCCCGGCAAGCGATACATCATCAGCATAAAGAGCAGAACGGCACCAATACCAAGCAATCCAGCGCGCAGGCTGCTATCCACCGAATCTTGCCCCAAGCTAGCGCCAATCGTGCGAATGTCCACTACCCGTAGCGGCACAGGCAAAGCACCATAGCGCATCTGCACCGCCAACGACTCAGCCTCCTCTTGGGTAAACTGCCCGCTGATGACACCTGTGTCACGAATTGCCGCATTAATCGTTGGGGACGAAAGTACGCGGCCATCCAAGACAATTGCCATGGGTTGCCCGATGTGCGTTCGGGTATACTCAAAGAACTGGTCGCTGCCAGGTCCAGTCAACTCAAAGCTAATCTGCCACTGCCCAAACTGATCCTGGATGGCAATGGCATTGCGTAATACCTCGCCAGTCATTGCCGTTGTAAAGACCTGTCCCGGATACGGCACATTCTCAGGTGTGGCATTGCCAGCAGCAATTTCAGCCTGTAGATCGTCTGCCACAGTAGGACGATTGGTGGTATTGATCACCATACCTTGGGAAAGAGGCATACCACCCGGATCAACGAATTCCAACTGACCTGTGGAGCGCAAAGTCTCTACAGCTTGTTCTGGATTATCAACACCTGGCAATTCTACAATCAAGCGATTAGTACCTTGAGCTTGCACGACTGCCTCGCTGACACCCAAACCATTGACACGATTTTCTACAATGGTCTTGGCAGCCGACATTGCCCCTTCAGGTGGAGTTTGGCCCTCGGCCATATCCGCTTCTAGCAGTACTTGTGTGCCACCCTGCAAGTCTAGGCCCAGTTTGAACTCTGATAGGTCGCGCGGTTGCTCGCTTCCCAAACTAAGCATGCGCTCAAACCATACCGGATGCTCCACCGGCAGCACTATATACAGCGTCACCGCCGCAAGCAGCAAAACCAATACAACCGATACAATGCTATTATTGTTACTCCGCATACGGGTATCTACCTCTACCTACCGCCATTGCTCTCCCAATTGCAGACAAATCATTGTAGACAAATTGGGGAATATGCAGGGAATTGTGGTGCATGGCACAAACAGACTGCCCTATGCAGGACATGACTGCTGAGTCATGGGCCAAACCATTCTACGCCTTGTTGGTGATTGCCTTATTGCTGAATCGTTTCTGTAGAAAACAGTAAATGCAGCAGTGAATCAGGGCAAACCGTTTAATTATAGGTTGGCCGCGATCCACTGTCAAATTACCTGTGCCAACGTACCTCTTGGCACGCCCTACCCACACAAACCGTTTTCTCCTATGGGGTGGCTGACAAGAAAATCAAAAACTACATTACAATAGTGTCAACCACGCTGCCATTACACCACTTGCCCCAGAAAGGAAGCTATGACCACTACGCAACAGCCCTGCAATTATCAATCCACTACGGATTTATCGTTTGCCCAATTCTCTCATGCAGTCCAAGAAAACGTTGCTCGCGTGATCATAGGCAAGCGCGATGTCGTTGAAATGCTTTTGGTCGCACTCCTTGCCGATGGACATGTACTGCTCGAAGACGTACCAGGCATCGGCAAAACCACCTTAGCCAAGGCATTAGCCCGTAGCGTCGATTGCACCTTTGCCCGCATCCAATTCACCCCCGACCTCCTACCTAGCGATGTGACCGGACTAAACTATTTCAATCAAAAAGCGCAGGAGTTCCAGTTTCGGCCCGGCCCGATCTTCAACCAAATCTTATTGGCCGACGAGATCAACCGCGCCACCCCGCGTACCCAAGCTGCCTTGCTGGAAGCAATGCAGGAGCGTCAAGCCACAATTGATGGGCAGACCCTGCGGCTACCCCACCCGTTCTTGGTGCTGGCAACGCAAAACCCAATCGAGCTGGAAGGCACTTTTCCCTTGCCCGAAGCTCAGCTAGATCGCTTTATGCTCCAATTGCAACTCGGCTACCCCACGCTTGAGGAAGAAGAAGCCATCCTCGTTCAATATGAGCGTAGCGATCCTCTAGCAGCGTTGCAACCCGTGGTCACAGTAGATCACCTGCTTGCTCTACGCAAAGAGGTACCATCAGTTCACGTCAGCGCGGCGATACGCGGCTATCTCTTACAACTGGTACGCAGCACGCGCGAACACCCCCTCGTCGTCTTGGGTGTTTCGCCGCGTGGAACCCTGGCCCTGTTCCGTGCCAGCCAAGCATTGGCCGCACTGCGCGGGCGGGACTTCGTGATTCCGAGCGATATCCAAACCCTCTGTCCCGCGCTGCTCACCCATCGCATCCACATCAGCCCCCAGACCCAGTTGCGCGGGCGCACACCGCAGCAGATCGTCGCTGAAATTACCGAGAATGTACCCGTTCCTGTCAATGA
>CAMPHP010000035.1 GCA_946885925.1 uncultured Litorilinea sp. | reverse complement strand
ATAGCGAAAACTTGCCTAATTCCTGGGGTACACCAGCCGTTTGCAGGTGCGTTGCAAAGCGGATAGGGCTGTTGTACAATAGCCAAGCCACATACCAACTAACTATATATCCTTCCGGCTGTTAAAGTTTAGGTAGCTCACCAAAGCCATTGAGGAACAAGCGTTTGGCACATTATGGTGGAGCGCGTGCCACCAGGAACGCTGTAGGCGCAGCACTTTGCCAGGTATAGGCAGGCTCGCATCTGCTGGACAATCACCGGCTCTACCATTCTTCCACATGGCACCGAACACAACGCTTGAACAATTCAGCGTAGCCTGTATAAAGCTATGTGTAAACAAGTCCGCAGTGCACGCTCTTTGTACAGGCTCTGCACAAGGTATCCAAGTGCTGGAAGGCCTTGAAAAAGCCATTCCGACTATCTACGTAAGGGGAAACCATATGAAAATCGAGGGCACTCATTTATTTGATGCTCCCCGAGAAATGGTCTGGGAGATGTTCCTGGATCCTGTTGTCTTGGCAAAGATCATGCCCAACTGTCAGAAATTAGAGAAGATTAACGATGACGAATATGAGGGCAAGATGACCATCCAGGTAGGGCCTGTACAGGGCGTCTTTCAAGGCAAAGTCAAGCTATCGGAGCTAAACCCGCCCGCGAACTATCACATGGAAATTCATGGACGGGGGCCAGCGGGGATGGTTGATGGTGAAGGAGATGTGCGGTTAGAGGACGTCGAAGGCCAGACCCTCATGCACTATAACGGTGAGGCCAAGGTGAGCGGGCGCATTGCCAGCGTCGGCCAACGCGTGATGGATACATCGGCGCGCGCCATTACCAAGCAGAGCCTTGAAAATCTGGACAAGCAGATTCAGGCGCGCCTGGCTCCACAGGCTGTGCAAGCTGAGCCGCCTACACCTACGCCCGAACCAGCACCCGCCCCCAAACAGGAACAAGCGCAAGAGCCTGCGCCTCAATCCAGGGCAGCGGAAAACAGGGTTGCTCCTGGGCCGGAGGTTGCAGCCTCGTCACCATCCGAATATGCCTTTACGCTTGCCAAGGAACTCTTCAATGAATTCGTGCCCGCAGATAAACAGAAGTGGATCTTAGCTGGCGCGGGATTCCTTTCCCTCTATCTGTTTTTTAACTGGTGGACCAACTTGATCGCACGCCGTGTGGCACGTTACCTAGAGTAGCACTGTTTAGCCTCTGATAGATACAAATCTTCCGTCATTCAGATCTTCGCAGTTGCAGAAAGGAGGTTGACGCCACGAAAGCTTGTTGTCAACAGGTTGCTCTCTCTCCCCATATGTTCACCACCAAAGGAGTTCTCCCCAATGCAAGTGACACTTACTGTCAATGGCACCAGGTATTCACGGGACGTAGAACCGCGCATGTTGTTGGTTGACTTCCTACGCGACGAGTTAGGATTGACCGGCACCAACATTGGCTGTGATACCTCCCAGTGCGGCTCGTGTACAGTCCATTTGGATGGTCTGGCTGTGAAATCCTGCACTACCTTGGCGGTGCAGGCCGATGGTAGCGAAGTCACCACAATTGAAGGTCTAGCCACGAATGGCGAACTACACCCCATGCAGCAGGCGTTTTGGGACAATCATGGTCTGCAATGTGGCTTTTGCACGTCAGGGATGATCATGTCCGCAGTCAAGTTAGCCGAGCAGAATGGCTCTCTCTCCGAAGAGGAGATCCGTCACGGGTTGGAAGGCAACATCTGCCGCTGTACGGGGTATCAGAACATTGTGAAGGCAGTGCAGGCATCCGTGCAAGCAATCGCTGCTCAACCGGTACGGGGCTAGGGAGAAAACAAACAATGGCAAAGTATCTAGGCGAAAGCATCAAGAGAGTCGAAGATCCACGCTTTATGCAAGGCAAGGGTCGCTATGTGGCGAATTTGAAGTTGCCAGGCATGGTCTATGTCGCCATCAAACGCAGCCCCTACGCACATGCTGTCATCAACAGCATTGATACGAATGCAGCGCTAGCACTGCCGGGCGTTGTGGCTGTGTACACGGGTCAGGACCTAAAATATGCTGGCATGGGTTCCTTGCCTTGCGGCTTTAACCCGCCAGGTATTAAGACAGCACCTCATTGGCCGCTTGCCATTGGCAAGGTACGCTACGTAGGTGATGGCGTTGTGGCAGTTGTCGCCGAAGATCCCTATACAGCGTTCGATGCGCTGGAGCTGATCGATGTGGAGTATGAGCCGTTGCCCGCCGTGGTCAATGCCAAAAAGGCGACTGAAGAGGGCGCTCCCCAAGTCCACGAAGAGATTCCCGGCAATATTAGCTTTCACTGGTCCATTGGCGACCGCGCTGAGATCGACCAAGTCCTAGCTGGAGCGGATCGTGTCGTTGAGCTTGAGTTGATCAACCAGCGATTGATTCCCAATGCGATGGAACCCCGCGCCTGTGTCGCCCAGTGGGATAGTTTTTCGGAAGAGATGACGGTCTGGACAACTAGCCAGAACCCCCACATCATCCGCCTGCTTATGAGTATTGCAACCCTGTCCATTCCCGAAAACAAGCTACGCGTCATTTCTCCCGACGTAGGCGGCGGTTTTGGCAGCAAAGCTTTTCATTATGCAGAAGAAGTGATCGTCCCTTTTGTTGCCAAACAACTTGGCCGTCCCGCCAAATGGGTAGCAACGCGCAGCGAGTCATTCGTAACGGATTCTCACGGTCGTGATCATGTAACATCATGCAAACTAGCACTGCGCAACGACGGAACATTCTTGGGTCTAGATGTAACCACCTATGCCAATATGGGTGGCTACTTATCCCTGTTTGCCCCGTTGATTCCCACGGCACTCTATATCACCCTGCTTTCAGGTCTTTACAAAATTCCCGTCATCTTTGGCGAGAGCTATGGCACGATGACACACACCGTACCAGTGGATGCCTATCGTGGGGCCGGACGTCCCGAAGCGAGCTATGTCGTGGAACGCCTGGTTGATATTGCTGCCCGCGACCTGAACATGGATCCCATCGAGCTGCGGCGCAAGAACTTCATCCAACCCGACGAATTTCCCTACCAAACCCCGGTAGCGCTGCTCTATGACAGTGGCGACTACGACGCGATGTTTGACAAAGTGATCGAGATTGCCGACTACCAATCGTTGCTACAGCAGCGTGATGCAGCGCGTGCTGAGGGGCGTCTCGTGGGTATAGGCATCAGTGGCTGCATCGAAGCCAGCGGTCTGGCACCCTCAAAAGTGGCAGTGGGGCTGGGTGCTGGGGTCGGTCTTTGGGAAAGTGGCGTAGTACGTGTCCATCCAAGTGGCAAGGTGACGGTCCTAACCGGCTCACATGCGCATGGGCAAGGACACGAAACCGCCTTTGCTCAAATCGTAGCCGACGGACTGGGTATTCCCATGGAGGACATTGAGGTGATCCATGGTGACACAGGCCGCACCCCCTTCGGGCTTGGCTCCTATGGCAGTCGCAGTGCAGCCGTAGGTGGCTCTGCTCTTGTGCGTAGCTGCGAAAAAGTGCGCGATAAGATGATGAAGATCGCAGCACACCAGTTAGAGGCCGCGTTCGAGGACATGGTTTATGACCGTACCAATGGCACCATCTACGTAAAGGGGTCGCCCGACAGGGTCAAGAAATTTGCCGAAATTTCCGTGGGAGCCATGTTGGCGAATGATCTACCTGAAGGTATGGAGCCAAGTCTGGAAGAGACTACCTTCTACGATCCTTCCAACTTCACCTTCCCCGCCAGTGCACATATCGCTCTGGTCGAAATTGACCGGCAGACAGGTCAGGTAGAGCTAAAGCAGTATGCGGCAGTAGACGACGTGGGCAAGGTGATCAACCCCCTGATTGTTGAAGGTCAGATCCTGGGTGGAATTGCCCAAGGTGTGGGTCAAGCACTTTGGGAGGCTGCTGTCTATAACGAGGATGGTCAGCTTCTAAGCGGATCTATGATGGATTATGCCATGCCGCGTGCCGATGGCTTCCCCATGATCAACGTAGGACGTATCGAGACACCATCGCCGGTCAATCCTTTAGGTGTAAAGGGTGCAGGCGAAATGGGTTCCATCGTCTCGACCGTGACCGTAGCCAATGCCGTGATGGATGCACTAGCACCCCTGGGGCTGCGACATGTCGATATGCCACTCACCATGGAACGAGTCTACAACGCGATGCAATCTGCCAGCAATGGAGCCAACAATGGATCTCGAAATGGAGGTGCATAATGTATCCACCCAAGTTTAACTATTACCGCGCCGGATCAGTTGACGAGGCGTTGGCACTGTTACAAGAGCATCAAGGGGCCAAGCTATTGGCAGGGGGGCACAGCCTCCTCCCCCTGATGAAGCTGCGCTTAGCCGATCCAGGCACGCTGATCGACATTGGCCGTATTGATGAACTCAAGGGCATCACCACGCAGAATGGCCGCGTGCGGATCGGCGCATTGACGCCCCATGTCGAGGTCGAGAGATCGGATGCTGTGCCCTGGGCATTGTCCCAGGCGGCAAGTGGCATTGGCGACCCAATGGTGCGTAACCGTGGCACAGTCGGTGGTAATCTGGCCCATGCCGATCCCGCCTCGGATCTTCCCACGGTCTTTCTAGCCCTGGACGCCACCATGCATATCACCGGACCCTATTCCTCCGGCAATGGCAATGCCAGCACGCGCACTGTGCCAGCCAATGATTTCTTTACCGGCTTCTATGCAACGGCACTGGAAGAAGGTGAAATTCTGACAGCGGTAGAGGTTGCACGCGAACAGGCTGGCACAGGCTCAGCCTATGCCAAGCTTGCTAACCCTGCCTCACGCTATGCCATGATCGGCGCAGCCGCAGTCATTACGCTTGAGGGAGGTGTCTGCACACAGGCCAGCGTCGCCATTGGCGGGTTAACACCTCACGCCACCAAGGCACACTCGGTCGAAGCCGCGCTCGTCGGCCAAACATGGAGCGACGACACGATTGATGCCGCTGCCGCCGCAGTGGACAATGACCTGGTCGAGCAAGTGTTGGGCGACATCCACGCCAGCGCCGAATATCGCCGCCAGATCTTGCCAACATTCGTTGGGCGAGCCATCCGCGCGGCTGGCAGCCGCGCCGGATAGCTCGCCGAAATAGCGCAGGGTGCTATTTCATACACGGTGCTATTGAATACACGGTAAAGATACACCGTAAAGTAAATAGCTTGCCATTAACCTTCCTCGAAGCCCCCCAGCGGGTTCCCGGCTTTGAGGAAGGTTTTCACCCACAACTGTGATCACAGGATGATGTTTCCAGGGCGGAATATTAAAGGGAGCAACAGGAGTTAAGAAAGGAGAATAAGGAACGTATGAGGGTGTGAGTTGCATTGCGTCTAACCAGCAGGTCTCAAGCGGCAGTCGTTCATTGATAGCCGGGCTCTTTCACAAGGAGGAGAGGACAATGGAAAACTTGCAAGTGACACCGCTCCAACCACCCGTGCTTGAAGAAGCTGTAGTAGAGGAATTTAGGGCAAGCCTGAAGGGAGAATTGCTGCGCCCTGGTGACGCTGGCTATGATGAGGCGCGAACCGTCTGGAATGCCATGATTGATAGGCATCCTGCCCTGATCGCGCGCTGTGTGGATGTTGATGATGTTGCCGCTGCCGTCAATTTCGCCCGGACCCACAATCTGCTAGTTGCAGTACGTGGAGGAGGGCATAACGTGGCTGGGAAAGCAGTCTGTGAGGGGGGCTTAATGATCGACCTATCCCCCATGAAAGGTATTCACATTGATCCTGAAAACCGCACCGCGCTTGTTGAGCCTGGCGTACTATGGGGTGAACTAGATCAAGCGACCCAGGCGTATGGGCTTGCCACCACTGGCGGCACAGTTTCCCATACTGGCGTGCCTGGTCTAACACTTGGTGGTGGTCTGGGCTGGCTTATGGCTACGCATGGTTTGGCCTGCGACAACCTATTATCGACCCAAGTCGTACTGGCGGACGGTCAGACTTTAACAGCCAGCAGCACCGAGCACCCAGATCTCTTCTGGGCCGTGCGAGGCGGGGGTGGTAACTTTGGCATCGTCACCCGCTTTGAGTTTCGTCTGTATCCAGTTGGCCCTACCGTGCTAGGAGGCATGATCCTCTATCCCTTTGAGCAAGCCAGAGAGATACTTCGCTTTTACCGAGATGTAGCGACCAACAGTCCGGATGAATTGTCGGTCTTTGCGGGCCTTCTCAGCACACCGGAAGGTATCCCTGTAGTTGCTCTCCTGGTCGGCTGGTTTGGTCCATTGGATGAGGGCGAGCGGCATGTGGAACCAATCCGCAAGTTCGGTTCACCCATTGCCGATATGGTGGGACCAATCCCCTATTGCCAACTCCAATCGATGCTTGATGACGGCGTGCCATTTGGGATACAGCGCTACTGGAAGTCTGGTTACTATGAAGAGTTAAGCGATGAACTCTTGGACATGATTGTTGACCAGGCTAGTACCAAGACCTCTCCCATGACGACCGTGATTCTCTTCCATATGCATGGTGTCAGCACCCGCGTAAGCCCTGAAGAAACGGCATTTGGACTGCGCCGCAACCAATGGGATTTTGACATCGTTACGCAATGGCTAGACCCGGCAACCGCCAGCGAGCATATCAAATGGACACGCGCCTTTTGGGAAGCTGTTGAACCACTTTCAGCAGGCGTCTATGTGAACCACCTAGATGCCGATGATAGTTCCAGCCGAGTGCGGGCAGCCTATGGACCTAACTATGAACGCTTGGCCGAATTGAAACGTCAGTATGACCCAAACAATTTCTTCCAGTTGAATCACAACATTGTACCGTAGCCCACGCAAAGGCGTGACTCAGGAGTCTACGAGGAGGACTCCCCCAGTGGACGTAGTAGAGCACAGAGATTCCTCCTACATCGGAATGACAGGCTGGCTGGTTTCTCCGCAGCGGAAAATCGCCAGATTACCAGACTAGCAACTTGTGTCAAATAGGTGGAATGGGCCACAGATCGCGGCTCGATCTGTGGCCTGCTGTATCTAGCGTCGCGGGTTGCTGAGAGGAACCGTTGACCACGGCTCCAGTAAGGACAAAAGCATCACATGAAATTCGGGCCTGTGCCGCTCGACGAAGCAGAGGGTAAAATTCTTGGTCACAACATTGCCGATCAAGCGGGGCGGCGCATTCTACGGAAGGGCAAGCCGCTAACGGCTGGTGATGTCGCCATGTTGTCCAGCCTGGGGCGCAAGCTCGTTTATGTGGCTGAGCTAGCAGCCGATGATGTAGGCGAGAATCAAGCAGCCCAGCGCATTGCCACGGCGATTGCGGGGAAAAACCTGGCCGTTTCAGAATCGGTCACCGGACGTGCCAACCTCTGTGCAAAGCTCTTGGGCCTTGTGCGCCTGGATGAGAACCGGTTGCAGCAGATCAATATGTGTGCAGCCGTAACGCTAGCGACCATGCCGAACCACGCTGTCGTCTACCCTGATGACGTAGTGGCGACGCTCAAAATTGTTGCCTATGCCATTCCCGAAATTGAGGTACTTGAGGCGGAGATGATTGGCTGCGATCAAAGCTTGAACGGCCATCATGGTGGGGAAGCCCTGATCCGTGTAGACCCGCTGCCTGCACGCCGGGTGGGCCTCATTCTGACCGGTTCGCCGGCTATACGTGACCGCATCGAATCGGGCTTCACGCGTGCGGTAAAGACGCGGCTGACGGCTTGGGGGTCAACGCTCGATCAAGTTAGTTTCGTCTCTTTGGAAGATGACGAAGGCGAAAGTGCATTGGCGCAGATGATCCAGATGCAGATTGGCGCAGGTATGGAGATGGTGATCCTTGCTGGCGAAACGGCGATTATGGACCGGCATGACATTGCGCCGCGTGCTGTTGAGGCCGCGGGGGGTCATGTTACCTGCTTTGGCGCACCCGTAGACCCAGGCAACCTGCTCATGCTGGCGCGTCATGGCAAAACGCCAGTGATAGGAATGCCAAGCTGTGGGCGCAGCCCGAAACGCAATATCGTTGACATTGTGCTGCCAAGGCTATTGGCTGGTGACTATCTAACCAGGCTCGATATTATTCGCCTGGGGCATGGCGGGCTGCTGGACGATGTGCCAGAACGCCCACGCCCCCGGCGCTTTGCTTGATAGCGTGATTTGACAGCATAAATCATTAGCAAAATCATTAGTATAAGTCATAAAGTGCGAATTGTGAGAGACCCACTCGGCACGCGCCCCTCTTTATGTAACAATCTTAACGGAACAATTTCGAGGGGATAATCTTGAGGAAACACACATGCTGCTGGATTCGATTGATTCGTTGCAAGAAGCCCTGCACGCGCAGACCTATATCGCCGACCGCGGTCTAGCTACCTCTGTCTTTTTGGCATTAAAGCTCGAACGTCCGCTGCTGTTAGAGGGCGAACCGGGTGTGGGCAAGACTGAAGTTGCCAAAGTCATCGCCAATCTGCTCGATACAGAGTTGATCCGCCTGCAATGTTATGAGGGGCTAGATGTCAACCAGGCTGTCTACGAGTGGAACTATGCACGGCAAATTATGCACATTCGCTCTTTGGAAGCGCAACATGCACCGTTTGATGAGAACGAGCTATTTGACGAGCGCTTCTTGTTGCGCCGCCCCTTACTGCGTGCGATTGAAGGGAGCCGGGAGAAGCCGTGTGTCCTCTTGATTGACGAGGTTGACCGCAGTGATGAGGAATTTGAGGCGTTCTTGCTCGAACTCCTCTCGGACTTCCAAATCACCGTGCCCGAAATCGGCACGATCACGACTGCCAACCGTCCTGTGATTATTCTCACCTCAAACCGCACGCGCGAACTGCATGATGCACTCAAACGCCGCTGTCTCTATTGCTGGATCGACTATCCGAGTTTCCACAAAGAACTCGAAATTGTGCAGGCCAAAGTCCCTGGTGCGTCCGCTGAATTGACGCGCCAAGTCACTTCATTTATCCAGGAGCTACGTACCCAAGACCTGTACAAACTTCCAGGCGTTGCTGAGACAATTGACTGGACCAAGGCACTGGTCGCGCTAAACTGCACGACTCTCGACGAATCTATCGTTGAGGAGACATTGGGTGTCATTCTGAAGTACAAAGACGACGTCCATAAAGTACAAAATGAGGTCTTGAGCCAGGTTTACAATCGCGCGGCGAACAGGGCATAGAAAAGACCTTCCTCGAAGCCCTCCAAAGGATTCCCGGCTTCAAGGAAGGTGTGAAGGTATACATCTTGAATCAAGAACCACTTATCGAGACCAACCGAGAAACCAATAACGATGTGCAAGAGGACGCGCTGCTGCACAACCTGCTCCTCTTTAGTCGTATCTTGCATGGGCTAGGGCTTGAGGTGAATCCAGGACGGATGGTCGAGCTACAAGGAGCCTTTGCCTATGTGCCGATAGGCAACAAAGCGGACTTCTATCACACGCTACGTAGTTTTTTGGTCAAACGCAAGCAAGACTTGTTGCTCTTTGATGAAGCCTTTAATCTCTTTTGGCGCAGCCCGCATGATGGCAGCACCTTGCTCGACCTGGGCGCATTGTTTGGTCTGGGAAACGAACAGCCCCCTCGCCCACAGCGTTTGATCATCCCGCCACAAGCATCGCAGGATGAGGAAGAGATTCCTGAACCAGAGAACGATGACGAATTTCAGGAAGTGGTGGAGCTGACCCAAACCTATAGCGAGCGCGAGGCATTGCGCCAGAAGGATTTCGCTGACCTTACGCCCGTGGAGCTTGCAGCCATCAAGCGTATGATGGCTGAAGTGGTTTGGGAGTTGGGGCAGCGCCGCACGCGCCGCTATGTTTCCGGGCGCGATGGCTTGCTCGACATTCGGCGCAGCATGCGCCAGAACTTGCGCTATGGCAGCGAAATCCTGCAATGGTCTTACCGCACAGCCAAGATCAAGCCGCGCCCCTTGGTCATACTTGCCGACATCAGCGGCTCAATGCAGCAGTACACGCGCCCGCTGCTCCATTTCCTCTACAGCTTAAAGCATGGGCTGCGGCAGCGTGTGGAGGTCTTTGTCTTTGGCACGCGGCTGACCTACATTACCCGCCAGTTACGCCACAAGGACGTTGATCAAGCCTTGAACGAAGTAACAAGTGCCGTGCAGGATTGGTCTGGCGGCACACGCATCGGGGAGGCGATTAAGACCTTTAACTATGAATGGGCGCGGCGCGTTCTGCGCGGTGGGCCGGTTGTGTTGCTTATCAGCGATGGCTGGGATCGGGGTGATCCTGCTTTGTTGCGACAAGAGATGGCACGCCTGCACCTGCTTTGCCACCGGCTCATTTGGCTCAATCCCCTGCTGGGTTCAGAGCAGTATGAGCCATTAACGCGCGGTATGCAGTCTGCACTGCCCTATATTGATGACTTTTTACCAGTGCATAATCTAGCGAGTCTGGAAGATTTGGCGCAGCATCTTCGCCAATTTGAGGAAAAACGTGTGCCAGTTGCACCGGCGCACCTACAAGGCGCTGCATTTGTTGGCGGGAGAGGAAACCAATGGAAGAAGTCATAGCCGATATCCGGCGTTGGCGCAGCCAGGGAGAAAGAGTGGCACTTGCCACTGTCGTACAAACTTGGGGGTCGGCCCCGCGCCGGGCCGGTGCCAAAATGGCAATCAGCGCAGGGGGACAGCTATCCGGCTCGGTCAGCGGTGGCTGTGTGGAGGGTGCTGTAGCCGAGGAAGCCTTTGCCATCCTAGAGTCGGGACGACCCAAGTTGCTCCACTATGGTGTTGCCGATGAGACTGGCTGGGAAGTGGGTTTGGCGTGTGGTGGCAATATCGACATTTTTGTAGAGCCGCTAGATGGCGAGCTATTTGACGCAGTGGATAGGCTGCTTACCGCCGAGGATACAGGCGCAGTCGCCACTGTGATCGGGGGACCAGACGCGCTGCTAGGACGCAAGCTGTTTGTAGAGTCTAGCCAGGAACAATGGATAGGCGGCATTGATGACACCCTTGACGCATCTGTGGCCCAATTAGCCAAAGCATCCATCCGGCGCGGCATGGATGAGCAGGTCTCACTTGCGGAGCAGAGCCTTGAGTTGTTCATTGACCTGCTGCTGCCACCGCCGACGCTGGTGATGGTTGGCGGCGCGCATATCTCGATTGTGCTGGCGGAGTTGGCGAAGGCGATTGGCTATCGCGCCATTGTCGTTGACCCGCGCCACGCCTTTGGCAATATCGAACGCTTTCCCCATGTAGACCAACTCCTACGTAGTTGGCCCGATGATGCCTTTGCACAGCTCAAAGTTAACGAAAGTACAGCCGTTGCCATCCTGACCCACGACCCCAAGATTGATGACCCGGCGCTGAAGATGGTACTGCGAAGTCCTGCCTTCTATATCGGTGCGCTGGGCAGTCGCAAAACCCATACCCAGCGCGTCAAGCGCCTACAGGATGAGGGCTTTACGGAGCAGGAGATTAGCCGCATCCACGCGCCAATCGGTCTGGAGATCAATGCACAAACGCCAGAAGAGATCGCCCTTGCTGTCATGGCGGAAATCGTAAAAGCACGCAGAGCCGGAGGCTAATGCAAGTTAACAAGTGAGATCGGTAAACACCTGGGCGGCTTCTGCCAGTTCTGTAACATAGCCGTGTCACCTCGCGCCCAGGGCGCGCTCTCTCTGGGCAGCGCGGCGGAGCAGAGAGACCCTTACAGGGTGACAGAACAGTGCGTCTGTCATGCCGCAGGCATCTCTCTGGGAGCGTGGCA
>CAMPHP010000034.1 GCA_946885925.1 uncultured Litorilinea sp. | reverse complement strand
GCGTTACGTGGTCTACAGGCAATCCAATGTGGTGTATGTCTTCATTCGCAACTTACGGCGGAAGATTGATGATCCTTGCGAGCACAAACTGATCCACACGGTACGCGGCGTAGGCTACCGCCTATCGGATCAGGGCGGAGATGAATGAGACATTTGAAGACGCTGCGGGTTCGCTTTGCCCTCTGGACCGCAGGACTCTTATTTGGCGCTTTGGTCATCTTTGGGATTTTTGTCTACGCCAATATGTCACGCAGTTTAGCCACAGGGGTTGACGATACCTTACACCTAACTGCGATGCAGCTCTTAGCGGAAGTTGAGGTCAAGGACGGCGAGTTGGTTGTCAAGGAAAACCCGCTTGAGGATGCTGAGTTCGCGCAATTGCGCGAACAGGGCATGAGCATGAGGGTGTTGTATCCTACCGGACAGCCCGTAGAAGCATTCGGCCCATATCAGGATTTACCAATCTCGCCCACAGATTTGTCCATTACCGATTTGTCTGGTGAGTTTACCACGGTTATCCACTCAGGCAGTCAAGAGCCAGTTCGCGTCTATACCTCGCCAATCAGCCTGGGAAATCAGGTCTTTGGCATCCTTCAAGTCATCCAGAGTCTGAAGAATGTGAGAAGCACCCTCGATTTGTTGCTCATCAGCCTTCTCATAGGAGGTCCGCTCATCGTGATTTTAGCGGGTAGTGGCGGCTATTTTTTGGCGGCGCGCGCTTTGGCCCCAATCGATAAAATTACTCGAACTGCCCGCCACATCTCCGCCCATGATCTATCGACCCGACTGAATTTACCACAGACTGAGGATGAGGTGGGGCGGCTTGGTGATACGTTTGACTCGATGATGGACCGGCTGGAGAAAGCATTCCAGCGTGAACGTCAATTCACCGCCGATGCTTCCCATGAATTACGCACCCCCATGTCTGCCATGCAGACGATTATTGGCAGCACAGTGGCGCGGCAGCGTACACCGGCAGAGTATGAACAAGCACTTTTTGATCTAGGCCGAGAAGCGGAGCAAATGAGAATATTGACCGAAGGATTGCTCCAGCTAGCACGCAATGATTCCGCCACGCAGCATGTGAAAACCGAATGTGTGGATGTTTCAACCCTCCTGAGAGATGTCTTAGATTCTCTCCGTCCATTGGCCGAAGAGAAGGAACTGCAAATCAATGACGATATCCCCGGTGGACTAAGTGTAATGGGGGATAGTGATGGGCTGATCCGGTTGTTCGTAAACTTGCTTGACAATGCCATCAAATATACAGAGCGCGGGTCTATCACGGTTTCAGCCAAATCGCTGCCTAACCAAATGTTGGAAATCACCATCAGTGACACGGGTGTTGGCATTGCCGCTAAACACCTGCCCCATATCTTTAATCGTTTCTATCGGATTGATGAATCTCGCAGCACGGAGGGGATTGGTTTGGGATTAGCCATCGCCCTCGACATAGCTCGTGCTCATGGAGGTGATATCTCTGTAGAAAGCGAAGTCGGTAGAGGGACAATCTTTGTCGTGCAATTGTCAATCAAGTGAATTCATGTCCCGCTTTTTGAGAACAGGAGAAACAAAAGATGGAGTTCTTTAGCACCCCGGATCTCTACATTTGCTTGATCGTTGGCGCGGTCGTGGGCTTGATAGCCTGGCAGTTGATGAAAGACCGAGGCCCTGGATTGCTCGGCGATGTTCTGATTGGTATGGTGGGTGGAGTTCTTGGCGGTTACCTCTTTGATTGGCTGGACTTCATGAATATTGGCGATGTACTCGATCCGATCATTGCTGCCGTGGTTGGGTCAGTTGTTTTATTGGGGATAGCTAGCTTGTTTCGACGCTAGCCCTGGATAATTCATTCCCGGATAGTTAATCCTGGGTAAGTAGCACAAGAATCGCCTGTGGCCTTAATGGGCAAAAAGATAGGGCTGAGATTACTATCCCAGCCCTATCTTTCAGTTACACCCTGACTTCTATTTGGGGACTGCTATTTTTCAACGATTGCCTCGGAAGGCGGCTCCTCTAGGAACTGTGCAGGACTAAGCACAAACTGGTCAAAGCCCACTCCTTCCATGCCTATCTGTATACGTACAGTCGTCTCGCCATCAGCCGGGAAATAGACCAGACTTTTGGATGGGTCGGCTCCTTCCTGATCACAGCTCACCCACGTCCAGCCCTCCTCTTCTGGCCCTTGAACGGTTAGATAACTCCCTGTGCCCGGCCTAAGCACCTCATTATTTGCCTCGTCAACCGCATTTGAGAATTGCACCCACAGCTTGTTCGCTTGCGATATACCCCTCGGCGCTCCCACCTTCATGTGGATCCAACAGCGATAGGGTATGCCGCCGCGAACGTTCACGTTGAATATGACGTTGGGGTCGTCCTCCGGGGGAGGGTCCATGTCGCTTCCAAAATTAGGGTATCCAATGAGTGTACCATTGGGTGAGGCAGGGTCTTCCCAGAACTCGAACTCGGATAAGGCACTCTCCGGTAGGTCGAACGCATAGACGACAATCTCCGGGAGATCTCCTTCTTCATTCTGGGTCTGTGCTTCACCCCCAACATCCGTTGGTTGACTCTCGACCACAGCCGGTTCACTCTCAGCCGCGGCTGGCTCGCTTTCGGCCGCGGTCGGTTGGCTTTCGGCAGTCGGCTCACTCTCAACGACTGCCGGTGCAGGCGGCGTTGTACAAGCCGATAGGATGACCGCTGCAAAGCCAGTTATAGCGAGCACTCTCATGCCCGCACCGAGAAACCGAGCCGGTAGCCTTGTTTTGCAGCCCACAATTACCTTCATGTTGCACCTCATTTCGAAGCGAAAGAGTACGGAGCTAAAGGGGTGGACTACCGCATTCATACCTGGGTGTGAAACAGACTTTTCCTTATCATGGCATTGCTATTCCGCCGGTGCCGTATTTGCATACACATTCGGGCTGTTCTCATAGGCGCTCTTCTCTAGTTCTAGTGCCTGCGCGCGGACCTCTGCCAGTTCTTCCGGGCTAAGTTGTTCGAATTCGACCAGTTCGAGGGTCTCCTTGGTCGGTTCGCCCTCACCTCTCCAGCCGACGCTGATTAAGCCTACACCACGCGCATGGTATTTGAGTTGAAATGCGTCTGGCTCCGATGCGCTGCTCTCTGCGATCACCAAGACATCTTCATAACAGTCTAGGGGGACGCAAACTTCGGGGACAATCTCGTCCACCTGTCCACGATCTGTCCAGTCAACTGCAGGTCCCCATCCTTGGGCATAGCTGGGTGTACCCACTTGGGGATCCGCCAGCATTTGGATCCCTGCTCTCGCATCTTCATAGCCGTGGAGCCAGGCAGGAGCGGCGACAAATTCACCGGCGTCATACTCTTCCGGGTACTCACCCATGCGCCAAACATTTCCGGCGTTGTCCTGTGCATAGAAGGCAAGCTCCGCCTCCACCAACTCGCCGTCGCTATGGTCTAGATCCCAAGTAATGACCGCACGCACGTCACCGATCATCTTGGTGAGATCTGTGACATTGATCTCGATGCGATGCGGAACAGCCTCCCCAGTATCCTCGATCGTGGTGCCTTCATAGACAAAGCGCGTTCCTGGGATGAGGGGCAGCCATTCATTGTCAATGTTGGTCGAGTTGTCAAACGTGGTCGGGTCGAAGTCCTCGAACTCTGCTGCAATGGTCTCATTGTTGGCAGCCGCTTCCGAGGGAGCCTCATCCGTAGCAGTCTCATCCGTGGCAGTGGCCTCCGGAGGAGCCTCGCTGCTGGTAGTTGCTTCGCTGGTCGTTGCTTCTGGCGAAGCCTCACTGCTGGCAGTCGCGTCTGCCGGAGCCTCATTACTAGGAGCCGGTTGCGTGGACTGTCCAGTAGTACATGCCGAAGCGAACACCAACGCAAACAACATCATTACCACAGAGGCTATGTGGCGATGTGGGTGACGAGATGGGTGACGATAGGGCATCTTGGCCTCGCTTCCTTAGATCTGACATTGCACGGATGGACATGAACTGTGCATCCGTGCAATGTCAGTGGACTATATAACTATGATGATTCTCGATGTCGGTCAGGATACTTGAAGTGCAGTGTCAATCGTAGGTTGGGATGGGCGATTCCTCCGTCCAAAGACCAAGTAAAGGGAGGGTACGATAAACAAGTTGACTAAGGTGGAGGTGATTAGACCACCCAAAATAACGATAGCCATTGGGTGTTCTATCTCGTGACCGGGAATATTGCCAGCGATGACCAAAGGCACAAGAGCCAGCCCTGCTGTTAACGCTGTCATCATGATCGGCGCAATGCGTTCGCGCGCGCCACGCATGACAAGCTCTATGCCAAATGGTTCGCCTTCCTCCTCCTCGAGATGCTGATAGTGACTGATCAGCATAATGCCGTTGCGCGCAGCCACACCCAAGATCGTGAGGAATCCCACGAGTGAGCCAAGCGTGATGACCCCATCACTGGCAAAGTACGCTGCCAGCACACCACCTACCAAAGCCACGGGCAAGCTCAAGAAGGACATAATCGCCAAGCGCCAGCTTTGGAGGGAGACACGCAGGAGGACAAAGATGATGATCATCGCAAAAAAGCCAGCGATGAGGATGCGTTGTTGGGCGGCTTGCCGCTCGGAATACTCACCAATCAACTCGGGGTGGTAGCCAAGAGGAAACTCGACTTCCTGAAGAGCACTTTCTACATCAGCCACGACAGCACCGAGATCACGTCCCGCCACGTCGGCTTCAACGTTGATACGACGTGCCAGCCCTTCACGATTGATTGCATTTGGAACCGGCGCAATGTTGATATTGGCGACTTCTGCAAGACGTATTTGTGTGCCGCCGGGTACGTCAATCAACAGGTTTTGAATGTCGGTCAGACTGTCACGTGTACGGGGCGTGCTCCACACATTCACATCATAGGTTCGATTGGTTGTGTGTATGTCGCCGGCTTCGACACCTGCCATCAAGTAGGACGCCGCCCGGCGCACATCACCCGGTTTGACTCCAACGTCCTTCGCCTTTTGCAGATCTACCTCAATTTCGATCTGCGGTATGTCAACAAGGAATTCAGTGTGCAAATCAGTGAGTCCCCGAACACTTGAGAGCTTCTCCTCAACCTCCGCCGCTTTGGCGCGGAGGACGTCCAAGTCCTGACCATAAATACGTATCACGATGGGATGGCTAGACCCCGTCAGCACCTCTCTGATTCTCTCTTTTAGATAGGTTTGCACGTCGCGATAGAGGCCAGGATAGCCGCCAACTAGTTCCTGTATTTTGGCGAGTGTCTCATCATAATCAACCGAGGGATCGACGCTGATCCAGTTCTCGCCGAAGTAGATACCATACACCTCATCCATCAACAGCGCTTGCCCAATATGGGAGCCGCAGTTGCGGACACCGGGAATGGTTCGCAATTCACTACACGCCCTTGTGGAGATGCGAACCATTTCCGGATGGGAGGTTCCAGGCTTGGTCAACCAGTGCATCAGGAAATCTCTTTCCTTGAATGAAGGAAGCAATTCCTGTCCGAGCAACGGCCACACAATAATCCCAGCCGCCATCAGGAGCGTAAACGCTGCATAGGCAGGTCGAGGCGTCTTGACGACAGGGGCCAGCAGCCTTTCATAGCCGCGATGTAGCCACGGTAGGATCGGGGAGACGCGATCGTGGATCGGCGCGTTGGAGAGGAGAATCAGGATCAGCGCCGGTGTAACAGTCAGCGCTACCAGCGGGGAAACCAGTGTCGCCACCACATAGGCTTGCGCGAGTGGTTGAAAAAACGCGCCGGATAATCCTTGCATGAAAAAGACCGGCAACAAAGCCGTCATTTCAATCAGTGACGCATAGACGATGGCATTACGCACCTCGACCGAGGCATCCAATATGATCGTCGCCGTCGGCACGTCACTACCTTCACGACGATGCTGGCGGATACGTCGTACAACGTTTTCTACGTCAACAATGGCATCATCAACAACCGCGCCGATGGCAATCACCAACCCTGCCAAGACCATGACGTTGAGAGTCGTTCCCGCAACGGAAAGCACGATCAGGGTGATTACTACGGTCAGCGGGATAATTGTGGCGCTAATCAGGGCAATCCGCCAGTCCCACAAGAAGAGCAGGAGCACCAGCACGACGAGCCCGGCACCGATCAGCAACGAACTGATCAGATTGTCGAGTGCTACCTCGATAAATGTCGCCGGACGGAAAATGGTTGTATCAATCTCCACACCCGGCAGGCCCGGTCGCATCTCTTCAATCGCTGCTTCTACTCCCTGCGTCACTTCCAGCGTATTACCCCAAGGGAACTTCTCAACAATGAGCAGAAGCCCAGGGCCGTCATTGACAACGGCGTCCCCAATCATCGGCCAGGTATCAAGCACCACTTCACCGACATCTGCCAATTGCAACGCCGCGCCATCGCTGTTCACTTTGTCACTGATTGCTACCTCGGCAAGCTGTTCGTGACCTTTGATGGGCTGGACATGGTGTATGGCAATTTGCTGATTGGGTGTCTCGAGAAATCCTCCGGTGCCGACTGTCGCACCGCTGGAATACTGTATCATCCCTGAATCTAATGTGTCCGAGGTCTCCTGCACAACCTCGTCTAATGTTACGCCCAAAGCCGCCAACTGTGCTGGCTCGACTTGTATCGTGGGGATCTCGATTCTTTCGCCCCAGATTGCTACGTTCGCCACGCCCGGTACACGAAGCAAGCGCCCTCTGATCTTCCAATAGGTAATCATGGAGAGATCAATCACCGACAACTCGTCCGAAGATATCCCGATCTTGACGGTACGAGCTGTAGACGACAGGGGCGGCATCATCATAGGCGGCGCTGCCCAAGTTGGCAGTGTGGGTGTCACAATCGCCAGACGCTCTGCTACCAATTGCCGTGCCTCCATCAAGTCAGTTCCTGGCTCAAAGATGAGGATGATGGACGACAACTGCTCAACGGATTTGGAGCGCATGATATCTAGCCCAGGCAGCCCGTTGAAAACCTCCTCCAGAGGAATTGTGACCAAGCTTTCGACTTCTTCTGAAGAGAGGCCGAGGCTTGGGGTTTGAATCTCCACGCGTGGCGGCGCGAATTCAGGGAAGACATCTACCGGCATGGCGCGGATTTGGCCGATGCCAAAGATCACCAGCACGGCAGCAATAAATAGCACCAAGTAGCGATATCTTAGACTCGTCGCTACGATCCAGCGCATCTCGTTCATGTTTCAGCCCCTGTCTCAACCCCTGTTATTTGCCGACCCCTGTATCAATGCCGTATAGCTCGGGCACGCCGACCGTTGCTACCTCGGTACCCACTGCCGGACCATCAATTAAAATCACTGTGTCCCCTTCTATGTGGTCTACAGTAACGGCTTCACGCTCGAAGGTAAGGGGTTCAGGGCTGACGTATATCCAAGTTGCACCTTCTAGATCATAGATTAGGGCACCATAGGGGATGACCGTTCTCTCTGTGCCGTTTACCTGCTCGTTTTGAACGGGAGCTGTCTGGATATCCAACCGTTCGGCAGCTTTCTCGCTCAGCACAACTCGATTGAACTCCGTCCCCTCGATAGGCTCGAACACGGCGGGTTGCATTTCGGTCGACGCGTCTTGTGCCTGCACCGAACACGCCGTCAGTAGCAAACCGACAACCAGCACTAGCAGTGAAAGCCACCGAAATTTGAGTTGCATGTGATTTCCTCCATTGCGGCAAGGTGTATTTCGCCTTTCAGATCTTCTTTGCTCCATCTACATGGAGCCTATATGGAGAGGTAAATCTTGCAGGTAGAACGGTTTTGGAAGATTCCTACTCCCGTTCTACCTATCGCTAGCGACAACATAGTCTTGGACAACTAAATAGTCTGGACAACTAAACTCGGCTCAAATCAAGATCGGGCGATGGCTCCAAATGCGAGAAGGTGATATCAGGTTCGGGACTATATCCAAAGCGCAAGAAAATCGCGGGCATGACAAACAGGTTGAGTAGAATTGTCGTGACGAGCCCGCCTAGAATGACGGTAGCCATTGGACGTACGATTTCGTGACCTGCAATACGGCCAAAGAACACGAAGGGCAGAATGGCAACCGCTGTGGCTATCACTGTCATGACAATTGGTACCAGTCGCTCACTCGCTGTGCGCAGTACAAGCTCTTGCCCAAAAGTAGCCCCTTCGTATTCGGTTCGCTGGTAAACTTGACGGGTCATGACGATCATTTGACGCGCGGCAATCCCAAACACGGATAGAAATCCAAAGATCGAGCCGAGCGTGAGGACACGGCCATCTAGCAAAGTGGCAAAGACACAACCCGATAGTGCCAGCAACAAGGCGACAGTGGAGACAAAGGCCAGACGCCAACTCCTAGAAGCTGCCTCCAGGAGTAGCAAGATCCCGACCACGACGGCAACGATAATCGTTATCATGCGCTGCTGGACTGCTCCCTGCGTCGTGGCACTACCAACTACTTCGGCGTGAAACTCAAGTGGAAATTCCACTTGTTGGAGGCGGTTTCTTACCTCACTCGTGACAGATCCGATATCGCGTCCACGTATGGTGAGTGCAACGTCAGCGAACCGCGAGACCGCATCACGCTTGATGGTGACTGGCGTTGATGTCATCCGAAGATCGGCCACATCGCCCAAACGCAGTAGCTCACCACTGGGTGTGTCTATCATCAAATCGCTGATGTTGGTCAGATTGTTACGTATATCCGGCACACTCCATACCACCACGTCAAATACCTTCTGCTCCTCATAGAGGTTGCCAACTTTGAGCCCTGACAACAAGGTGGTTGCTGCCCGGCGCACATCGCCTGGTTTGACCCGGTTGAGTTCGGCGACCTCCAGGTCGACTTCGATTTCTAGTTGTGGCTCCTCAAGCTGGAGATCCGCTCGTGCCTCAACAACACCATTGATCCCTGTTAAGGCCTCCCTTACCTCTTGCGCCTTATCGTTCAGGATATCAAAATCGTGACCATAGATACGCACGATGATATCTTCGTCTGTTCCAGTAAGAGCGTCTCGGATTTCCGATGGCTGATAGGTGTCTACCTCACGCAGAAGTCCGGGATACCCGCCTATCACCTCGCGTACAGCAGCCACGGTTGCATCATAGTTGGCTTTCGGGTCAATTGTGACCCAAAGTTCGCCGGAATTGATGCCGACGACCTGATCGCCTGTGATGGCGCGCCCAACCTGGGCCGCGACGTTAAGCACACCGGGGATGGATTGCAGTTCTTGTGTCGCGCGTGACGTAATTCGGTTCATCTCCCCACGGGAAGTGCCGGGTGGGCCCTCAAATCGGATTAATAGTTCCGTCTGCTTGAAGGAGACCTGCAATGTCCTTTCGAGGAATGGCACTGCCACGAGGCTCAGTACGATGATGACGGCTGCAGCGATGAGCACCAGGGTCGGGGCCTGCATGGTTCTCGCCACAAAGCCGTTGTACGCATCCAGCAATCCACGGGCGAGTGGGGACTCACGACGCTGCAGCGGCGCATTACGCAAGAGCAGCAAACTCATTGCTGGTGTAATCAGAAGCGCAACCACAAACGAAGCAAGGATCGCCAGCAAATAGGAGAGGGCCAATGGTTGCAAGAAGTCGGCGGTTAGACCCTGCATGAAGAAAATCGGGATCACAACAAGCACAAGGATCAGCGTCGCAAAGACGATAGGACCGCGCATTTCAAGCGAGGCATCACGAACAATGGAGGCAACCGGCCGGGTGCTTCCGTCTGTGCGATGCTCGCGCAAGCGCTTTGCTATGTTTTCGACGTCAATGATGGCATCGTCAATGACGACACCGAGGGCTACCACCAATCCCGCCAATACCATCGCATTAAACGACGCTCCGCGCAGATAGAGCACGAAAACCGCCGCTACCAGCGACAGCGGGATTGTCACAACGCTGATCAAGGTAGTACGCCAGTTCCAGTAGAAGAGAAATAGGACTAGCGCCACAAGTAGGCCACTGATGAGCAGCGATATGGAGAGATTGTCCATTGCCACTTCAAGATAGGTAGCTGGCCGGAGAATCGTGGTGTCAATCTCAACCCCGGTAAGGCCGGGCCGCATCGCGTCGAACGCTTCTTCGATGCCACGCGTGACTTCCAGTGTATTCGCCCCAGGGAACTTTTCGATGACGAGGATGAGGCCGGGACCATCGTTCAAGGTGGCGTCTCCGATCAGAGGTTGGTGATCCTCTACGACCTGAGCCACGTCACCCAGGCGGAGTCCTTCGCTTCCTACCACACTCACTTGCGCCAGTTCTTCTGGTGAAGAGATAGGCAGTTCGTGGTGCAGGGATAGTCTCTGATTGGGCGTGTCAATCCACCCCGCAGTACCGGGTGTCGAAGCCTTCAGAAAACTCAAAGGCGATGCCCATAACGCTTCGCCAGTGGTTGCGATGACATCATCGAGCGTTACACCGTTTGCATGTAGGTTTTCCGGATCCACGAGCACTTGGAGTTGGCGTTCGCGCTGTGCCCAAATGGCTACATTGGCAACGCCGTCAACACCCATCAGGCGGGGCTTAATGTTCCAGCGGGCGAGCACCCCCAGGTCGATCAGAGAGAGCTCACCTGAAGAAAGCCCGACCATCATGACCCGATTGGTGGTTGACAAAGGTTGGAGCATGGTGGGCGGTTCCGACACGTTGGGCAATGCGAACGCCTGTGTTAGGCGCTCTTGCACCATCTGGCGTGCCCGAATCGGGTCGGTGCCTGGTTCAAAAACGAGGATAATCGATGACAGCCCAGCAACTGACTCGGAGTAGATTTGCTCTAGCCAAGCCACTCCGTTCAGCAAGTCCGCTTCCATCGGAACGGTAATGAGCGATTCTACTTCGGTGGCGGATAGTCCCAAGGCTTCCGTCTGAACCTCAACCAGCGGTGGGGTTACTTCTGGAAAGAGGTCAACTGGCATGTCGCGCAGTTGCCAGATGCCAGCTAGGAGAATCACCACGCCGATAAGTACGACTAAGAAACGGAGCCGCAGACTCGATCCAACGATCCCACGCATCATATGAAGACCTCCTTGAAGATTCAGCCTTGAGAATTCAGCTGTTACCTCCATCGCTGAGATGGAGCAACACCTTGGTTCACCGCTCCTATTGAAGTCCTGTCCCTCCTCCTTTTTGTGGGAACACCTCTTTGTTGTGCCACGCTATTCTGTCCATTTTTGCTTATGTAAGAAAGCTAAACGCGCGCACGGCATTCATCGCATGAGTAGAACCAGCACGACGAGCTCGAAAAGGCTACGCCAGCAACGAGGGAACGGAATCGTCGGAGTCACCTACAACCAACTGTACCTATAGCTATTTACTGCAGAAAGAGTGCGAAGTTGGCTCAAGACCAAAGCGCTTTGCGAGGAGCAAACTCCAGGTGCTATGGCACGTCCGCCTGTCTAGTTTGCTTGCTAAGTTGTCTCGCTGCTATACGGACCGCACACCTAAAATCGTATATAAGCTGCTTGTTAGAACAGAGACATGAAAATAGCGATAGTGGTTATCGCATAAAATTGGGGTGATATATCATAGAAGACCGGACCTCCTATTTCTCTGGGAACCAGAATAGCAGCAATCCGGAATATGCAGGAAGTTATAGATGGGGGTAGTTGACGCTAATTAAAAGATTCTTCATTAAGAAGAATATCATTCTCCCATAAACGTTTCAAGCCTTTTCTATCGCAAAATAGGTCGCAAAAAATGCGTCCAAATGGAAATTGAGATGTACCTGTGACCAACAAG
>CAMPHP010000033.1 GCA_946885925.1 uncultured Litorilinea sp. | reverse complement strand
GAGTTAATGTGCCATCAGTGCCACGACCAGATGTTGTCGCTCCCTCTTCGCTGGAGGCTTCGTTTCCTTCGGCAGCCGGTGCTTCGGCGGCAGGTGCTTCACCGCCGGTTGTAGCAGGCCCTGCTGCTGTACAAGATGCTGCCAGGAGAGAGAGAGTTGCTAGCAATACGAGCAAATGAAAGCGTCTAAGCTTCCGCATCCCGAACATAGTTGGTTCTCCTTGTGAAATCAGAGTAGATTGTAGGAAACTGAGTCACTGAACAGAACGAACGAAACGGGTTAACAAGAGACAGGTTAACAAGAAATGTGTTAACGAGAAGCGGGTAGCTGACTTAGTTGTGTGTATGATGCGGATACAGGCATATCAGAAGCCAGCTTCAGAGCGGAACATTGGCCCAGAAGTCAGGTTGTCTGGTTATGTGTTCACTGCTTCACCTGTCATTGTCGAGGCGGGAAAAATCGTACAATGTTTCTCTGACTCTGTCAAAGAGCTTTTTTTAACCAGGTATGGAGAAGCAAGAGACGCACAATATCAAGCGTTTACCGGGGACGATGCACAGCGCGTCGAAGACGCGCTGTGCATAAATAAGTGCAAGGGGGCAGGTGTCAAATTGTTGGGTGCTTAAATTTGCCGTCTGTAACATCCTTTTCGTACTGTGTGCGAGTCGTACTACCCGACTCCAACTGGCTCACCCCCATGATGGCATCCAAAGGAACATCGCCGATGACGACAACCTCGCGTGTGCGCATGGCATCGCGTGCCGCCGAGTTCTTTTCTACCCCCAGGTCATTCTCCTTGAATGGCATCTTAGGATCGGGCTTGTCTACACCAGTAATCCGCTTGTAGGCCCTCGGTGTATGTGTATCTAGTATCCTGTCCTTGGAGATCTTGGCTAGATCAATTTCAGCTACGCCATGTTCGCTCTCGAACGACTTGGCCGTAGAGCCGAAGATCGGATGGTCGGTCGTCGTGGTCGAGACAAAGGGACTTCCACCTTGTAACTCCTTTTCCCGCTGATGCTTCCAAACTTCCCGATCACGCTCTTTGCGTGGTAGATTGGGCACTTCCTCCGCAATCTCTTTCCACGCCTTGTTCGTACCCTTCTTCTTGCGCGAATCGGATTTGATGTCCACTCCGCCGGTAGATGGATTGTCATATTCATTCAGTGCGCGCTTGACATAGCGTTTGACAAACTGGTTTTCGATGTCCTGAACGTACTCTCTATTCTTCTCCCGATGTTTAAATACTTCGCGCTTCTCACCCGTGCCGAGTGTAACGATGCTCGACTCGACGAATCGCTCATCCCCTTCGTAGAGGGTTCCGACTTTGAATTCCTGGCCACCTTTTTTTCTGTGCAGCCTGAGTTCTGTCTTTTTGCCGTCATCCAAGGACCACAGGTAATAGCCGTTCTCTTTCGCCAACCGGCTCCAATCACGATAAACCGCGGCCATGTTCAGGCCGGAGTTCATGTAGCCTTCTTCATACGACTGGACAATGGGATCGGCCAAGTGGTGACGGGCATGCTCTTGGGAATACATCTTGACTTTGTCTGTATCCACCGATTCGGCTTTGGCAACCAGGGCGGCGAGCCTAGTAAGTTCTTGTGCCCTACTCTTTACATCGGCGAAAACTTGGGCCACGATACTTTGACCGGTGTTGTCCAGCCTCTCGATTAACGCTTGGTTCGGCGCGGGTACCTCATCTGGGTTTTCCTTAAGTTTCTTACGAAACATATAGTTGAAATAGGGTCGCAAGCCAGATTCTTCAGTAGCTATCTCATTCACCTTTTCACTAACATTCAATTCGGTTATCTCGCTACCCACCAGTCGCATGGCCTGTCCTAAGATTTTTTTATACTCTGCCCCAGGTTCGGGTACTTTGGGAGCGCTCAGTGTCAGGCTTAGCCCGCTATAGGTTTTGTTCAGTTCGTTGACCAACCAGCCAGTCACTTTACTCTTCAGGTATTTGAATCCGACAGCTTGTGTGTCGGTGTAGTTTGCTGCCTTGATCCGGTCCTCAATTTTGCCCGGCAGATCTGCTTCCAACAACTCTCGCCCTTCGTTCACCGCTTTTTCCCGTTCGGCTTTGCCATCTAGCCACGGGCTAAAGACACCTAGGATTTTGGCCACGACTATATCGGCTTCGTTAGCAAGCGTCGCCTGGTCACTCAGTGATAGGGTCGTGGCTGGTATCGTCGGAACCGGAGGGATCGTCAGTGAGAGAAACGTATATTTGGCATTGAGATCGGTACAGGCCTTGTGATTCACCAAGTGAAACAGATAGTCTTGTCGCGCCTCCAAGTTTGCGCTCTGGGTCTGATAGTTTAGGTCTAGCTGCTTGCGGGCATTAGTCTTTTCGCTACGATGCCTATTGTAGATATCCTGTAGCCCACTCTGAATCCTTTGCACCTCTGCTTCTTCCTCGGTCGTATTGGGCAGCGTACCAAACTCCACGGCGACCTTGTCGTTGTTGCGCTGGATGACCTCATGCGAAGTGCGCTGGATGGCAACCGGCGTCTTCGCTGTCTGCGTCGTTACAGACGCCGGTCGGCGCGCTGGTTTTTGGTCATTGAGCGCTCTTCCCTGCGACTGGGCGAGAAGCTGGCTCATTGCGCGGTTGCCTACCACGCGTTGAAGCTGCAAGACATCTTCCGGTAACAGCGAACGCACATTCAACTGCGCGCGTTCAATCGTTGCAGAGCTTGGTACTTGTTGGGTTGGATACTCCGGAGTGGTAAGGATGGATTGTGGCGGCTGAGACGAAGTGGTTTTCTTCAGGTGCGCCGATTGTTCGTTCATGGCGACACCATGCCCTTTCTGCGGTCTGGGGTTAATGGATGACTGATAGAGTTTGTGCCATGGAAGTCGCAATGAGGAGTTATGATTGCAATTATATGCCGAAATCTGGCCTCTGTCTAGCAAAATTCTTGGGTGGCGCTTTTTCTATGTTCCTCAATAAACTCTTGCTCATAGGTAGTGCAGGCATTGGTGACACAAGCAGTATGGTCTCCTCCCACTTGAGAGATCCAGATTACCACAATGATCCGATGATTTTGTTCCATAGGAAGAGTGTGCTAAAGTAGGAATAGTGACCAAAAGCTATTAGCTTTTGGTAGCGGCGGGAACAACGGCGTTCCCGCTATCTCATTTACTCATAGCATTTGCACTATCCCTTGATTCTTCACTTCCTAGCACCATCTCTGGCGGCTAGGAAGTTTTTTTATCTGGGTGTCTCTCTGGACGGGTGTGTGCAGATTGACGATAATAGTGGAAGATCGTATAATAGAGGCGTACAAATGTTCTGGTGATGCAAAGGAATAGTGAGCGTGGCGAAGACAAAGACACAAACGAAGGTTCAATATGTCTGCTCTGCCTGTGGCGGTGTGCAGATGAAGTGGCTGGGCAAATGCCCTGATTGCGGCGAATGGAATACGCTGGAAGAGGTCGAAGTTCGCCCCGCGGAAAAGAACCGTTCGCCAGTGGGAATAGGGCTGCTTCAGAATGCACAGCCGGTCTCGCTGGCACAGATTCCTGAAGATGGCGTGCCTCGTTTGGTGTTGGGCAATAGCGAGCTGAACCGCGTCTTGGGTGGGGGCATTGTGCCTGGATCCGGTGTGCTGGTTGGTGGCGACCCTGGCATTGGCAAGAGCACCATCCTTTTACAGATGGCAGCAGAGGTGGCAAACAGGTCAGGTGCAGTGCTCTATGTGAGTGCGGAAGAGAGCGACCATCAGATTGCAAGGCGTGCACAACGGTTGGGCATTCGTGAAGAGCGCCTCTTTATCTTGCCTGAGATCGTCGTGGAGCAGATTATCGAGCATATTGAGCGTATGCGCCCTGTGCTGGTCATTGTTGATTCGATCCAAGCGATCTACAATGAAGCAGGCAGCAGCACCGCCGGGAGCGTTAGCCAGGTGCGTGATAGTGCCTCATTGCTGTTGCGGATGGGCAAGCAACATAACATCCCCATTTTTCTCGTGGGCCATGTGACCAAAGATGGCACGATTGCAGGGCCGCGCGTCCTGGAGCATATGGTCGATGTGGTGCTGCAATTGGAGGGAGAACGCTTTCACGCCTATCGGCTGCTGCGTTCGGTGAAGAATCGTTTTGGCAGCACGAACGAAGTGGGCATTTTCGAGATGGGCGAGGGGGGTATGGTGGAGGTGCGTAATCCCTCGGAGATGTTTTTGGCCGAGCGTTTGCCCAACGCCGCGGGCAGCGCCATTGCGGTCTCGATGGAAGGGACACGCCCGCTGTTGGTGGAGGTGCAAGCATTGAGCAGCCACACGAGCTTTAGCCAACCGCGGCGCACGGGGAATGGCATTGACCTTAACCGTTTGCTGCTGCTGACGGCAGTTTTGAGCAAGCGTGTGGGAATCAACCTGAGTGACCAGGATGTTTTTGTCAACATCGTTGGTGGTATGCGGATTGTGGAGCCAGCCGCAGACTTGGCGATGGCTGTGGCAATTGCTTCCAGCTTTCGCAATTTGCCGGTGGCAGCCGATGTGGCGGTCTTGGGCGAAGTGGGCCTGAGCGGTGAGTTGCGCAGCGTGGGCCAACTCTCGCGGCGGCTGCATGAAGCCGCCAAACTTGGCTTTACCCGCGCCCTAGCCCCGCGCAATATGCTAAAACGTGGCGAAACACTGCCCAGCGGCATTGAGGTGATCGGCGCGCGTACCCTGCGCGAGGCGTTGGATATAGCGCTGGTGAGTTAGCCGAGTTCGTTATAGCATACTCTGGCGGAACATCACGCATGAGTATTGCGTAGTAAGATTGCGTAGTAAGATTGCGTAGTAAGCTATAGAGGGTATATTCTAGACTGGCGATCATCGACAACCGATAGTTGGACGGCGACCTCGAACAACAACTCCTACAAGGATGAAGGCTATGGTCACGCGCAAGATGGGGCAGAGATGGTTGGGCATTGGCCTGCTGGTGTCACTGCTGGCAATTGCCGGTGGATTGCTCATGATACCATCCGCCAGCGCGCAAGACGATACGCCGCAACAGCGCAATCAGATCATCTATATACCTCTCGTTCCCTCCGGTGTGCGAACTCCCACCCCTGTTGCCAGACTGGCGATAGGTAAACAGGTCTATGGGTTGCTGGGACAACTGGAGAAACCAGGCGGACGGCTCTATACCTTTTACTTTGCGACGGTAGAGAACGGCTATTTTGCGCTGGCAGGACAATCACCAGAGATTGAACGGCAGATTGATACCTTGTCGCGCCGTGGCAGCACGGTCTATGTGCGGGTGTGGGGCATAGTCCAAGCTCCTGAGCAGGCAGGTGACCCACCATTAATTGTTGTCGGTGGCATTCTAGGCGCTGAAGATCCCGAACCAGATGAAACTATCATCTATATCCCGGCGGCACAAGGGGCTGCACCGCAAGCCGTCGTCAAGTTTGATCGGGTAAATCTTTACGGTGGGCCTGGCTCTCAGTATTCGCGTGTCGGTTCGGTAGTTCGGCGGCAAGTCTGTACTGTAACGGGGCGCAACACGGCAGGCACCTGGCTAGAATTAAGTTGCGGTGACGGGCAACAAGGGTGGATTGACCGGCGTTTGGTTGATGTGCAAGGAAGTGCGGGGGATGTGCCAGTGATCACGCCCAGCGTGCCGACGCCCGTACCCGTTGTGCTAGGTCCGACTGCTGCACCCACACCTACAGCCGTCCCCTTCACAGGCTGGCGTGCGGAACTCTATAGCAACCAGCGTTTGGACGGTACGCCTGTTGCGGTAGTTGATGTACCCGATGTGAACTTTGACTGGGGCAGTGGTGGGCCGAGCCAACTTCCCGCTGATGGTTTCTCGATTCGTTTCTCCCGGCGCGTTTCGGTGACGCCTGCCTTTTACCAGTTTACTGCCCAGGCGGACGATGGCGTGCGTGTCTGGGTCGATAACCGGCTCATCATTGATGCATGGCCCGCCGACCCAAGCCGGATTTACTCGGTAGGGCAGGTACTAACCGGCGAACATGAGATTCGTGTGGAGTATTATGAACAGTCCGGGTTGGCTAAGGTGCGATTTGCCTATAGCGCGGGCGTGGACGACGCTGTTTGGCAAGCAAGCTATTACGCGGGTGTGGAGCCAACGGGCAACCCGACCTTCCGGCAAGAGGAAGTACGCGGCCAAAATCCGCTAGATTACAACTGGGCGGTGAGTTCTCCACGTCCCTCTGCATTGGGCAATGATTTTTGGTCTGCGCGCTGGGTTGGTGATTTTCCCTTCGAGGGTGGCAACTTTGTCTTTCGTGCCAATACGGATGATGGCTTGCGCGTCTATGTGGATGGATATTTGGTGCTGAATGCCTGGCGCGATGGGTATAAAGAGTTAACCAATCGGATGTTTGGCCTGCGTTCAGGATGGCACACGGTTGAGGTTCAGTATTACGAGCGGACTGGCAACGCGAGCCTGAAGCTCTGGTGGTATCTTGATGCTACCTATGTGGGACCACAGTAAGAGGAATCCCCATCTACCCCCCGATGGAGGGGAATTTATCCTCGCAGACTTGTGGGCTATGCCCCACGCTGCGAACGGAATGACATTCAGCCGAGTCTGGTTTCTGCTGTGAAACGCCGTTACTTGACCACGCGGTAGCGAATATGGGTTACCCCTGGGGCTTCGATTACCCTTGTGATCTCCAATTCAATAGGCTCAGGACCCAGGTTGTCGAAAAAGCGCACGCCGTTACCGAGCAGGACAGGCACCAGATCGATTCCTATTTCATCAACCAGTCCGGCTTTAATAGCCTGTTGGGCAATACTCGCGCCATCTACAACGACGTTTTTGTCTCCTGCGACCTGCTTGGCTTTTTCAATAGCGCTTTCAACGCCATCGGTGACGAAGGTGAAGGGAGATTCCTGTTGCGTCCATTCTTGGGGGGTGGTATGAGTCACGACAAAGACAGGTACATCAAAAGGATGTCTACCGCCCCATGCTTTGGTGTTATCAAACTGTCGCCGTCCTGTCACCAACGCACCTGTCGTTTCAATTTGCTCGTGAAGCACTTTGGCGCTCTCTGGTGAGACCATGACCGTCATACCGCTGGGATACTTGACCTCGGTGTCGCCGCTAAAGAACCACTTAAAGACGTGCTGTACATCATCGTTTGGCCCGGCGATAAACCCATCCAGTGATGTTGAGAAGCCCGTGCCGACTTTTCCCATGTTCAAACTCCTTTAGCTCTAGCAATCCGTTTTTCTAGCATATTTGTATGATATACCAGGCAAAAGCATGTTGTCTTGAACAAAATGGCAAGCTTCTCAGGTGGATAGCTGGATGATTTGGGAGGGTGTATATCCCGTAAATTTCTTTAGCGAGCGGGTCAGATGTGACTGATCGGCATAATCCACCTCACTGACCACATCGAGGATTAAATTACCTTGCTCTAAAAGAGCCGCCGCCTGCTGTGCGCGTTCCAGTTGGCGAATGTGGTTTTGCGACAAGCCCGTGGCTTGCAAGAAACGATGCCGGATTGTGCGGGATGGCATCTCTGGCAATTGATCCTGTAGCGCAGCGGTCACGACCCTATCACAAACCAGCACTTCAGCGCGCACCAGCTTTTCTACAAACGTGTCTGCATTTTCAAAGTTCGGGAACTGCCATGCCGAACTCTTCAACCAGAAGGATTTGCTTGCCGCTTTTGGTAGAACTGTCTCCGTATTCAAGAGGTTTCTTGTGGGCAGATGAGGTATAAAGATGCCTAGTTTGAACTTGATCCAAAGAATCTCAGCATCTTTTGTCCAGGACGCAACGCCAGCTGTTGTCCACGGTCCGACGATGAGCGGGTACGTGCAACCATTCCGTTTTGAAAAAACCATATGCCAATGGGCCTCGGCGGGACGAACAAAGGTTTCATCGGCTGCTGTCCAGCCATGCATAATCTTTTCAATGTATGGCGAGTCCGGCACTCTTTCTTGATAGATAATGTTCATGTTTATGCCTCTCAAGAAAATCGCTTCGGTGACATAAGCAGCCCCGGATTCTCATCAAGGCAGGCTGTTGTAGGACAGCCGAGTCACAACGTTATGTTAGCAGCGTTTTGCTGAAAGGTATAGCATGGCGACGTGTTAGTAGCCAGGTTGAGGTGATCCCTCGGTCTGGCTTTTTGTTTGCTTTCTGGCTGGTGATATACTCGCGCACCGGCTGGATGGTGGGCGTGGGCTTCCCAGGGATCATGGAGAGATGGACAGAGAGGGCAGGGCAACATGCTAACAGGCAACATCGCATTGGTAACAGGTGGTTCGCGCGGCATTGGGCGGGCAGTGGCGTTACGGTTGGCCCATGCTGGGGCGGATGTGGTCATTTGCTATTTGCGTAAGGGTCATGCCGCCCGCGAGGTGGCAGATGCCATAGAAGCCATTGGACGGCGCACCTTGCTCGTCAAGGCCGATGTAGGTGACCCGCAGGATGTGGCTCGGCTCTTTGCTGGGGTGCAGGTTTTTGGTGGATTGGATATTTTGGTTTCCAATGCTGCTCTGGGTGTGATGGAACCCTTGCTCTCCATCACCGCGAAACATTGGCAGCGCACGATGGAGACAAATGCTTGGGGTTTTCTCTCCCTGGTGCAACATGCTGTACCGCTGATGCGGGCACGAGGTGGTGGGCGCGTGGTGGCGCTGACCAGTTTGGGGGCTGATCGCGTCATCGAGAATTATGGACTAGTGGGTAGCTCTAAAGCTGCGCTGGAAGCGATGGTGCGCTATTGGGGGGTGGAACTTGCAGCTGAGGGAATCATCGTCAATGCAGTCAGTCCGGGCGTCATCGAGACAGATGCCATCCGCTCGCTCCCCAATCCGGATGATTTAGTGGCACTGGTGCGCGAGCAGACACCGGCAGGGCGGCTGGCTACGCCAGAGGATGTCGCTGGCGTGGTCGAGTTTCTTTGCTCACCCGCCGCACAGATGATTGTTGGGCAGACGATTGTGATCGACGGTGGCTACAGCCACTTGGCTGGCAAATTGCACACGTAGCTACGTTTCTTTGGTTACGTAGCAACTTGGTGAGATATAAGAAAATTTGGGCGCAACTATTGAGATTTTGTTGTGTTTTATTAAGCAAGTGAATTAGCTTGTGGACTGTTGTTGAATAAAAAATTCAGAACGGAAATTTACAAAGATGTCTGTCGAGTCTACTACCCATCATCATACTACCAATGGTTATCATCCCCAGACGCGCGTCGTCATTACAGGGGTTGGTGCGATCACCCCATTGGGGCTGAGTATGACAACTACTTGGGATAATCTGCTGGCGGGTCAGTCTGGCATCGCACCAATTACGCGCTTTGATGCAAGCGAACTCCGCACTACCTTTGCGGGTGAGGTGCGCGATTTTGATCCAGCCAATTACATGGATCGCAAGGAGGCTCGGCGGCTGGATAGTTATATTCAGTATGCGCTCGC
This sequence comes from uncultured Litorilinea sp., assembly GCA_946885925.1. The sequence continues at coordinate 2,424 of CAMPHP010000033.1, read as the reverse complement.
TGCGACCAAGGAAGCCATTGCTGATGCCAAGATCGATCTCAGTGCCGAGATTCCGAATCGTGTCGGCTGCATTGTGGGTACGGGGATAGGCGGTGTGCAATCCACAATGGAAGGTTTTGAGATTGCCGAGAGCAAGGGGCTGCGCCGTGTGAATCCCTTTATGGTACCCAATATGTTGGTTGATAGCGCTGCGGGCAAAATCGCTATTGAGTACAATGTGCATGGTGTGAACCACGCAGTGGTGAGTGCGTGTGCTAGTGGCACATCGGCCTGTGGCGAAGCCTTTGAGGTGCTGCGCCGGGGTGATGCTGATGTGATGATTGTGGGTGGTGCCGAAGCAGCCATTTCACCTGTGATTGTGGCAGGCTTTGATGTCATGGGTGCCTTGAGCCAGCGCAATGATGACCCGCAAGGTGCTTGTCGTCCCTTTGACAATGACCGTGATGGCTTTGTCATCAGCGAAGGGGCTGCCATTGTTATCATGGAGACTGAAGAACATGCCCTGGCGCGTGGAGCGCGCATCTATGCCGAAGTGATCGGGTATGGCAGCAGCGCCGATGCTTATAGCATGGCTGCACCCCATGAAACCGGACGCGGTGCTATTGACGCCATGAATATGGCACTGCGCAAAGCAGCAACCTATGGTGTCCAGCCTCAAGATATTGATTATATCAATGCCCACGGCACATCAACACGTCTTAATGACAAAACCGAGACCTGGGCGATTAAGCACATCTTGGGTGAACATGCCTATAATGTAAAGATCAGCAGCACCAAGAGCATGACCGGTCATCTATTGGGTGGCGCAGGCGCGTTGGAGACAATTATTTGCGCCAAAGTGATCAAAGAGGGAATTATTCCCCCGACCATCAATTTGGATACCCCTGACCCAGAGTGTGATCTGGATTATACGCCCCACAAGCCACGCCAGGCCGCTGTGGATGTGACGTTGAGTAACAGCTTTGGGTTTGGCGGTCACAATGCCACTATCATGCTGCGCCGCTATCACTAGCGTCACGGCACGATAGAGAGCCAGTAACTCAGACTTATGACCCAACGCTGAGGAGAAATAAATATGTCCGAAATTGAAGGGTTCCAACGGGAACCGGCTGCATATCAGAATGGCAAGCACGCCAATCTGGAAACAGCGCCGTCGCCAGCACCACCGAGCGAGAATGGACGGCGTTATGCCCAGATCATCGGGTGGGGTTATTCGGTGCCCGATAAAGTGATCACTAACCACGATTTAGAGCAGATCGTGGAGACAAACGACGAATGGATTCGCTCACGCACCGGCATTGAAGAGCGCCGGGTCGCAAGCGACCCCAAAGAAACATCTGCTTCGTTGGCTGTGGCCGCGGCGCGCAAGGCATTGACTGTGGCCGATGTAGAGCCGAGCAAGATCGATTTGATCATCTGTTCTACCAGTTCACCCGAATACATCTTTCCCTCTACCGCAAGCATCGTGCAAGATGCTCTCGGCGCGGTAAACGCCGGGGCGTTTGATCTCAGCGCCGCCTGTTCTGGCTTCGTCTATGGGCTATCTATGGCACGCGGCCATATCTTGGCAGGAGATGCCGAATATGTGCTGGTGCTGGGTGCAGAGACGTTGAGCCGGGTGGTGGATTGGACTGACCGCAATACCTGTGTTCTTTTTGGTGATGGCGCGGGTGCAGTCTTGGTTGCAGCCAGCAATGTGCCTGGTGGAATCATCGCTTCGGAACTGGGTAGCGATGGCTCTGGTGCTGAATTGCTGATGTTACCGGCAGGTGGCAGCGCGATGCCTGCTAGCCTAGAGACTGTCAGCAGCGGCAACCATTTTTTGAAGATGGATGGCAAAGCGGTCTTTCGTTTTGCGACACGGGTGATGGCCGATGCAACGCGGGCAGTCTTGGACCGTGCGGGTCTCACCACCGATGATGTTGATTTGGTAATCCCGCATCAAGCTAATATACGCATTATCCAAAACAGTGTTCTCAAACAGCTTCAGATTTCCGAAGAAAAGGTCTTTATCAACCTGCAAAAGTATGGCAATACCAGCACCGCCAGCATCCCCATTGCATTATGCGAAGCGATCAAGGCGGGCAGGGTCAAACCGGGAGACAAGTTGGTCTTTGTGGGCTTTGGTGCAGGATTGACTTGGGCTGCGTGTGCCATCCAGTGGGGTGTGCCGACGGATAAACCAGAGCCGAATTGGTGGCGCAACACACGCTGGCAAGCAGGCTATCAGGCTGCGGCGGCGCGCAGTATGTGGCGCAAGGCTGTGCGTTGGGTCTATCAGGTTTGGCCCAATGATCCCGAAAGTGGCAGCGCCCCCGAACCCGAAACGTCCAGGCAATTGGTGGTACACAGCCACAGTAACGGCGCAACACACAACGAAGATTAGGCAGACCCTACCTTCGTATCCATCTGTACCAACAATAG